>JBFZAQ010000130.1:0-13918 GCA_041308885.1 Candidatus Omnitrophota bacterium
ATTAAGGAATTCGGCTGATCAAGCCAGTGAGGGGTATGCCTATTCACCCGGGGCCACGCTGGGGAATTCGATTGTCACCAAGAGCAGTGAAGAGGTGGCTAGCGAATATGCGATAGATGCGGGCGGAGAAAAACTTAATGTATCTGACTATGAGCTTACTCAGACTCAAATAAGCTTGCGGGATGAAGAAATTCTTTCCTTTGCCAGTGAACCGGCGAGGTAGCGCTATGATTACCAGACAAAAAGCATCCTCAATTTTGGATTACACGGTATCGCTGGGGATTATTACTTTGGTTCTGGTGGGGATGAATTTGTATGTCAAGCGCGGGGTGCAGGCCAATCTTAAGCAAATGACCGACGGATTCTTAAGCAGTGAGCAGTTAGATACCTCCACTCCATTATTGGTTAAGACCGAGCAGACTTCGGTCAGTGACTATTTGAGCATTGTCAATTCGGCTTTGCACACCAGCGGCGGGGTGACTCAGCAAATTTACGACGAGCGATATACCGCGGCAGCCAGTCGTACTTATACTTCGGATGTGCCGTATGTTAATAATTATTTTACGCCGGCTGAAGACGGCGATGTTCCCGTACCGGAATACAGAGACGATGTCACTCAAGAAGAATTAGATGAGGCTATTAGCGCTGAAACAGGCGCAGGCGGTTAGAGAGGTTAATGATGGAGCGCTTTAAGCATAAAAGAGGACAAGCATTAGTAGAGATGGCGATCTTTGGATCGCTCATCCTTATGATTATGGGTATACTACTCTCCAATTTTCAGCGTTTTAATGACCAGCAGTATGTGCAGATGGAGGCGTTCCGGCGGACCTTAGAGAAAGCTTGTACCTACCGGGGTGCTGATGCGTCCGGCGCGGGGGCCTCGGCGCGGTTGACCTATATGAATCACCGCCGGTTTGTTAATCTTTCTGGAGACTACCGTAAAGGTTCTCGTGCGACCTTAAGCGCTACTTCGAATGTCTTCTGGGCAGTACCGAAAGTAGGAGGCAGTCCGGACAATATCATTCAATACAGAATCAATGATGAAGAGTCCGAGTATCTGCCTAAGGGGACAAAAATCGATTCGGCAATTATTGATAGCGCCACTGCCTTTGGAGATACTAACCGTAAAGACGAAACTCTTGAGGCGATTACTACCACGCGGGAATCCGAGCTGGCGGAGACAGTAGTTGTATCCGTAGGCGACGAGGACGGTGATATAGTTTGGGAGGTGGAACAGGGGGTCTATAGAGATTCCAATGGGCAATACCGTTATCATAGCGATGCGGTGGATACGGTAATATCGAGGTCGCGGACATGGGAGACAAAATTCTAAACAATAAAAAAGGCCAGAGTCCTCTGGAGACAGCAGCGGTATTTGTCATCATGGTGCTGTTAATCGGAGGCATTACGAATATCTGGCTGTGGGCGAATAATCAGATCGTCCAGCGGCAACTAAGCTATAATGACACCCGGATTGCTGCCGGCACATCGTCCGATTCATATACCTTGGTCTGGCCGGTCTATACTCCGCCGGAGCTAACGGAAGGAATGGTAGTTCTGGGAGATTAAGAGGGGAGACTATGTTTACTTGCTTCCATTTCCATAAACTGAAATATAATAAGGGCCAATTAGCGCCCTTCTTTATTGTCTTTTTGGTGATCCTGACTATTATGGCCATGATCACCGTTAATTTAAGCAAGGTCTCTTTTATCAAGACCGATTCCGCTAATTCCGCGGATGCCGGATCCCTGGCAGCGGGGTCGGTTATGGCGAATAATTTTAACGCCATTGCCCAAGCGAATTCAGTGATGATCAAGGCTTACTGGGAATTTTACGCCACCATCTCCGTATCTTTTATGTTGGCATTGCTGTCTTTGACCATGGCTTATGTTAAGGCTGACAGCGCCTTAACCTTAGCCGGCCTTGCCGAAGCACAGATTATTATCGCTAAGGCAGTAGCTTCGCCCGCCACCGCCGCGGCCGCCGCCGCTAAATCCTCCCTCGCCAGTACGGCAGCGAGTGTTACCGGCACGTGGCTGACAGCGTTGATTGCTGCTATTACCGCGATTAGCTTAGCCGTGTTATTTTATAGCATCGCCCAATATTTTATGTATTTAAGTATCCGGCGCCTGGCAGCTAAGTATAGGATAAAGGCTATAGAGATGGGGCATCAGCTTGTCTTCATCAATAGCGGCATTTCTTCCAAGTTAAAAGAGGGCGCTGAGCGCGACAATTTCAGTGATTTTTTAGACTCTATTGGTTCCGCGGAGACGTATAATTATTCTTGGGCCGACGGCCAAGGTAGAGCCCATGCCGTAGCATCACAAGTTCAAATTGATCCAGTTGAGACCTTTGATTTGAGGGCCACGAATTTGCCGAGCCCGGCAATCACCGCAGCTTTGCTGGCCGGTAGGTTGTTTGCCACTTCTGCTGCTGCTGAAATGGTCGGAGCTGTTGCGGCGTATAGCTCTGTTACGCTCTCTATGTCACTGGCAATTGGCAAAGCCGCAGCCTGTAATGCTGGGGTGCTTGCGGCTTGTGTTGCGTATGGCACTTTAGTTACAGGCGCGGGAATAGTGTTAGGTATTGGTATGGGCAATAATACAGCTGCTGTTGGCTCATTGACGTGGATTTTCCCGCTATTGGCTGTTGCCTGGCTTGGCTTATTAGCCGAGCCGGGCATAGTTTATTCCAGCGGCCGCGGAGCGGAGGATATTATCTTTATCATTGCCTGGATAGAGGATATTGATCATAATCGCAAGGTCAATGTAGATACTACGCAGCAGCACGCAGGAGCGGATCTTGGTCTGTGGTCTACTCAGTATCCCAATATACATAGTATGAGCCAGGCGGATTTTAATTTTGAGGATGGCGGAAAAATCTACCCGGTCACCGAGAAGACCTTAAGCCATGACCCGATCATTGTCTTGACGGATATTCTGAAGCCTTAAAGATAGTAAGTCTAGCAGCAATTTTAAGTTGTCATTGCGAGCCCCGAAGGGGCTAAGCAATCTATCAAGGGGATACAGATGACTAGTCGGCAAAAAAGAATATCTATACTCATGTCGGTAGTCACGGCGGCACTGCTGATAATGCCGAGTGTAATTTTGGCTGCCTGGTGGGATGCGTCGGCAATCCCGCTGCCTTCGGGAGCCGAAAAGGAGATGGAGCAGAAACGCAAGATCGGTGGTTCAGAGTTCGACTTTGATTTTTATTCCACGCTCCAGGATATAGAATCAGTTAAGAAATTCTATCAACTGCAATTAACCCAATCCGGCTGGAAAGAGAAACGTCTGGCCGATGATTTGGCAAATTTAAAAGGGGTGCAAATAGATCTCGCCAGCTTAAGCCAGAGCCTGGATGCTAATCTTATGTTTGAGAAAAACGGCGAGACCCTGATGATCAATTTTCTACCGCGAGGAACAGGGGGGGACAAAAAGACCAGGTTTATGGTGGCTAAGGGGACGGTGAATACTGCTTCTGGCCCGGCGTTAGCGGAGCAAGACATGCTGCCGCAAATTATGACTAAGCCTAAGAAAGATATAGCGCCCGTATATCCCGGAGCAGCCTTGGTGATGCTGACAGAAGGTCCGTTGATTACGCAGGCGACTTACATGACTAAGGATAATATTGAACGAGTAGCGGATTTCTACAAATCCAAGATGCCTTCAGCTGGTTGGTCTTTAACCGGCGGTACTCCGATTGAGAAGTCGAACCATAGCGACGCCGGCGCCTATGACATATCCAAGTTATGCCCGAGCTGCCCAAAAGATGCGCTTATGCAGGCTCAGTCTTTGGAAACATGGGCAGGGGAGATGGAGTTTAGCAATAGTCAAAAAGATACGTGCCGGATTTATCTATCGCAGACAAACACGGGTTCCGATGTTAACCAGGCAGTGAACATGACGACAATCGTAGTGTATTATGAGGAGAATAAATAAAAGATCTCAAGCTTTTGTGGAATATGGCTTGCTGATTGTAGTGCTGGTGGCAGCGCTGGTGGCGATGCGGGTGTACTATACCCGGGCGCTGCAGTCAAAATTTAGAGCTAGCGCCGACGTCTGGGGAGAGGGCGAGCAGTATGCTAAAGGCATAACTGTGATCAGTAATACTGATAGCTCCAGCGATCCAGCCGAGGATCTTATTATTGACCGCGAGACCTGCGCCAGTATACAGGCGCAGGTTAACTTGCTGGAAGAACAGATCAGCAACTTGGAAGCTCAGGCCAAGGATTTAGAAGAGAGTGCCGCGGACAGCCTGGCTATTATTCCTAATTTACGCCAGCAAGTTGCCGATAAGCGGGCAGAGGCAGTAGCCAAAGAAATTGAAGCCAATAATAAAAGATCCGAATCGGCAGCGCGGCGGTCTGATGCGGCGAGTAAACAGTCGGCGCTGGATGCTTTAAGAAGCAGCTACCCGGACTGTTTTGGCCTAGGAGATGGTACATATATTGATCCTTTTACCGGAGAAAGTTATTCCGCTCAATGTCCGGGGGCGCAAACTGCGGCCAGCGATTTGCAAAATGAAATTAATTCTTTAATTAGTCAAGCCGACGGTTTAGATTCGCAGGCCGCGGCATTAGATCAAGAAGCAGCGGATTTACGGTTCGACGCTCAGATTCTGGAGGATGCGATTGATCACCTGGAGGAGAACACGGCCATCGATGAAGTCGAAGCCCAGGCAGATTTACTTAATGCGCAGGCTCAAGAGCTGCGCGATCAAGCCCAGGCCAAGCGTGATTCTGTGGATAATTATAAGGAGTCTTATCCTGATTGTTTTGTAGATTAAAGAGGCAGGGTGCCATGGTTACTAGAATGAGAGTGCTAAAAAATTCCCAAAAACTGTCATTGCGAGCCCCGAAGGGGCGAAGCAATCTATTTTTTAGGAAAATAATCGCTCTCATCGTATTTTTGGCAATGATTGTCTCGGTTATTCTCCCCCAAGAAGCTTTAGCCCGAAGGAGCAGCGCCGGCGGAGGTGAGATAGCTGAGTTTGACGCGGGCAGCTTTGCCATGAGTGCCGGGATGAGTATTGGGACTTTTGTCATTGGCGGGGCGTTGACTTCCGGGATCGGGGGGTTATTTTCCGGCGGTGATGCCTTAGGTTCATTTACCAATTCTTTGAGCAATAGCCTGACCAACCCATTGGGCACGATGACTACCGGATTTAGCACGTTTGCGGCCACTACGCAGATATCTAGAGCCTTTAACGCCATGGGGTCATATTACGAATGGAACCCGCAGAGTACTTATCTTTTGTCTTCGATCGCATCGGCCGCTGGAATTGGGATGATTAATCCGTCTACGGCTTTAGGCAACTTGGTGGGCGGCCTGGACGGCTCGACATTGTCCGGCGTGGCCGCGGGCACAGCTACCGGAGCCTTAGACGGACTAGGAAGGGCCGGGTTAATCCTGGCAATCGATGGCGACAAGATTGCTAAAGGCCAACAACCAGGCCCGCTGGCACAGATTGCCGGTATGGCGGCAGGTATATTCAGCACTGAGTTAGGCCGGTATGGTTTTAATAATGCCGCGTATACAACCGTAGGGCCGGGTGATCCTATTTCAGGGTTATTAAATCAGTGGCCCAAGATCGCCACTAATGCTTTGGGCGTAGCGGCGGCAGGCGCCTTGGGGGATAAGGATAACGGAGAGTTTATTCAGAATATTGTCGGGTCATTGGCAGCGCCGCTTTTAAACGGCGTTGTGGATAGCTATAGGCTTACCCCCGCATTATGGAGCATGCAAGATAGCGAGTGGTCGAATCAGATGCAAAGAAAATATGATATTCAAGACTCAACATTTACCGCAAGCGATATAATCGCAAAAGCGGCGATAAACCAATTATACTCGCTTCCGGCAGGATTAATCTCCATGGGGGTAGGGGCCGGTTTAAACCAACTGGCAGGTGACGACCCGACGCAAAAGATGCTGGTTTCCTTGGCCGGAACCGTGGCTTCAGGCATGGTCAATGGCCTGGTATTAGCGTCATATAACCCGGAGGTACTTAAAAGCCAGGGGCTTCAGGGAGCTGATACCGCTACTGTTTTGGCTCAGACCTTGGGTTCAAGTTTAATGCACTGGGGAGCAGATACTTTAGCTATGGGTTATTCGGGCGTCGATAGAGAGTCAGATAGTTTCAGCTGGAACCATTACCTCAGCCAGGCGTATTCTTACGGACGCGGCGCCGCAGCCAAGGGGACCGCAGACGTCATAGCCAGTCATTCGTATGATGTTGGTAAGTCGATTATTACGCATAACTTAAGGGACGCTGCTTCCGATGCTTTGGCAGGCGTTACTATCGGTCAGGTGCCTTTAGGCCGTTTTCTTGGCCACGGTGGCGATAGGGTCCCGATCTACGACCGCACCGGAGCTTATAGAGTGGTTCCTATAGCAAGTGATACGTATCAGCCATCAGTCCAGTCAAACAATACATTGACTAGGCCGAGTACAGGAATTATTAACAATAAGTATAAAAAATAATGTCCAATCTGACTGAATTAATGTCCAATCTGGAATAGAATTAAAGGGGTTGGCAGGCGCTCGTCCCGAGCCAGAGCAATGCTCTAAAAGCCACCCCTTTTTTATTAATTTTGTCATTCCCCCCCCTCCCCCCTCCCCCGCTCCGCTCCGGTCATTCTGAACGCAGTGAAGAATCTTAGTTGAATGGTAGATTCTTCCGGCCTGCCGGCAGGCCGGAAGCAGCCCCTATTTAAAGATTGCTTCGTCAGCTTGCTGTTTGAGGAAGCTTCCTCGCAATGACGGTTATACCTAAACTCTCAATATTTTGGCAGGCTTAAAACCTGAATAATCGCAGCCACTAATGGCTTTGAAAACGGTTTCCTTAATAGGTAAGATTCTCCTTGACACGACTAGGTTCATTATGTATACTTTTGATGTGATTGGAATTAGGACGAAAAGGTAAACTTCGAGTAATCGAAGGGCGCAAAGCCACGGGTCCTGAGCAAGCGAGAATAGGTGTAGATATAAGCGAGCGCGCCGAAGGATAGCCGGGTTGCCGAAGACCAAAGAAATAATATTGGTACGACGACTCGGTTTTTTTATTTAAGATATTAATAAGTGGTTTGACAAAGCATTTTTTAAAAGCTTCTATAGTCAGAAATGATGACAGCCGAATTGAAGAAAGAAATTGGGGTAAGGGGAGATTTTACTTTTTAGCCTTATATATAGGTAAACTCATTACCCGCTAGGTGCTCGATGGAAGACGTGAAAAAAGAGCAACAGCCAATACCGGAAATCGAAGAAAAGGCCCAATTCAAATCCGGTTTTAAATTGTGGATTCGAGTTGTGGCCCTGTTGGTGATTACTGTTTTCTTGCCTGAGCAGGTAGCCCAAGCAGTCGAATATGATTGGCGCGTGCTGTGGCAGAGGCCGACGGCGCCCTACGCTCCCGCCGCAATTGTCAATAATCCAAACTTCCAAATTCCCAATGCCGTAAGAAGCATCCTCAAAGACATCTCCGGCAAGCCCATTCAAACCATCAAGCTTTCCGAAGACTTATCGCTGGTTCTAGACAAGCCTTTAACCCTCTCTAAAAAGCGCATCGATGAAATATATAATTGGCTAAGCGGAAAACCCTGCGGCGCTAAAGCCCTGTATGATTTCTTGCGCTATCGGGGGGTTATTGTCAGCGAGCAGGATATCTCAGTCATGGCCTTGACCGTCGATATCTTAAACGATGTCTTAAAGCCCATAGGCAACCCGGATATTATCAAGAGTTCCCTCTTTGCCTTATCTAAGACTTCTGAATTTTTCGGCCTCAAATTATATCCAGTTAAACTCACAACTCACAACTCACAACTCACAACCGACTTAGTTCCTTTCATCGCCCATTTCAAAAACGACCACTACATCCTGGTTACCCGCCTGACTGCCGACAAGGTGTACTATTCCGATGAGCATAAGGAGGAATTTTTGCCTAAGGCAAAATTTCTGGAGAAATTCAGCGGGTATGCTTTGGTTTCTGCCGTGACAGACACGGCCGAACTAATTCCGGATAAAGAAGCGCAAGCGATAAAGGGCGCTGCGGCCGAGGATATAGCGGATTTCTATGACAATATTGATACTTATGACGATTATGGCGATTATGGCGAGATGGGATATTATGATTATGGCGTTGATGACGCAGCCTATAGCTATGCGCCATCTTTTGATAGCTACGGCGCCGGCGATTATGATTATTCCAGCTACGATGCCATGGCGGGTTTCTATGGGGGAGGGGTCACCGAATATTCCTTTAACGGGGCAACCTCTTATGACGGGATATCTTTAGATGCGATGTCGGCGCAGGCGGCGGATAATCTGGCGTCTTTGCAGCAGCAATTTCCCCGTGCCGATTTTGTGGTGAGAAATGATATTAGTAATGGCGTTGTCTTTGAAAAATATGATCATGCCGGTTATGGCAACAGCATTAATGTTTATAGCGGCGCCGATAACACAATTATCAGCCAGGGGTTCCATGACAACCTGGGCAATACCTATCACGCCGACTTTGGAAACACCTATTACGCCAAGGATGCCTTTGGCGACATTACTCAAACCGGCTATGCGGCCGAGTTGGCGGCGGGGCAGGCTATGGATACGATGTATTCTAAAATCAGCTCAAGTATACCCACGGCAATAAATAGCTCTTATGTGCCTAGCGCCGGGACGATTATACAGCCCTCCATGAATAACGCATCCATCGCAGGAGGCGGCCTGAATATATCAGCCGCGATTGCCAAAGCGCAAGGCGGGGAAACTGTCTGGATTCCTACGACTGTCGGTTCGCTCGTGGTTTATAAGGATGAGCGTGGCGTGAATATTGAGAATTACAACGATGATTTAGGCACTCGCGCCGATCACACTGTAACTAATGCGTCAAATATCCCCGCCGCATTCTCTAATGTGAGCGTGAATATGGCTGCAGCAGCCTCAGCGGCGCAGCGCGGCGAAACAGTTTGGATTCCTACCGTTTCGGGTTCTGTTGTTTTCTATAACGATAAGGGGACGGCTAAGCAAGAAGTCTACAACGATGATTATAAGACGCTGACCGGCTATGCGGTTGCGGGGAATACTTTCAAGCCTATTTTTGAGGGCCAGTGGGACAAGAATGTTATATATGTTCTACGTGATTTTGCCCAGACGGCCGGCGGGCCGGAAACATACAGCGTCAAGAATTACTTAGGCCAGGCGGCAGTGGGTGGATCGGTTTACGGGCTATCGGGCAATGCGGCTTTAAGCCGTATAGCCGCGCAGATAGATCGGCGATTAGAAGTGGAAAACCAAGCCCAATACATAAATACCAATAAGCCCCATTATCTGCAGGCAGATATGCATTTTCTATCTGAAGGGTCCGGAGAGCGCGCCAAGTTTAATTTGCGGTCGGTGGACGGAGTCGGGATAGACAGTGCGTATAGATACGGTGGCAACGCCTTGGTTTTGGCGGATAATTCGGGCAAGGCCTTTTCTATCGGCGGGTGGTTTACCGGCGATTTGCGCGGCGATAGCATTGCCGGCGAAGGCAAAGTAGCCGAGATTACTCGCTATGATTCGGGTTATATCGCGACCAATGTCCATACCGATAAATCGTCAGCAACGTTGTTCTACGGCTTAAGCACTCAAGGCAATTCCGACGGAGCAGTGTGGAGCATGGTGGCTGCTCCCGAATTCAAATATTTCCACGTGGGCGATAATTATGTTATTACTGATCCGTTAACTAAAGGCGCGCAGCAGGGGGTTCTTTTTGCCGGGTCGTACATCGGCAGAGGGGCAGTTCCTAACACCGAGATTGACCGGGCGCTGCGCACCTCCGGCGGCAACACTATTTTCGTGGATAAAACCGGCGGGAACGCCGAAAATCATTGGGCCAAGCTGCCGGAATTCGGGACCCACGCCAAGTACGAATATCAGGGTCGGCAACAAGGCGATAAGGCATATTCCTTAAGCGGCAGCCTGGTCTTCACCGACAAATTTGACATCAAGGCCGACGCGGAATCTAAGCCTTGGCAGTTGAATGCCAAAGGTACGGGCTCAATATACGAGAATATCGGCCAGGACGGCGATCCTACCCCGTTAAATCAGCATTTGTATATTGATAAAAACCAGGCGGTTATCAATATGGGCAGCGAGATCGGTATTACCGCTAAGAACGGGGTAGTCAACGCCACCATTGACCAATATGACCGTCAGAATTGGTCGGTTCAGGATTTTATGAACGGGGTCAATGGTAAATTCCACACCGACCAAAAGTTGACCTTTGGAGCCGAGGTAGAATCGGCTGCCTTGGGCAAGAATACTTTTTATCCGGTTATCCAGCCGAAAGTTGACAGCAATTTTAATGTAGCTTTAAGCTCGGCGGATAAACCCGAGCAGGCCGGCGGCAAGTCGGCTAATTTTGCTAATCTCTACGGCAATCTTTTTAATGTGGTGGGAATTTACAGCGAAAATGGACGGACGTTTGCGACCTCGGATCTAAGCGGCCACGGATTTGTGCCGGCGGAATTACCGGTTAAAGGCGGATTTGTGATCATTACCTCGCCCTTAAGAACTAGCTACGGGTCAGAAGGTAATTTTGAGGTTAACCCTCAGGCTTTATCCCATACAGCTTTATTTACTCCCAAGACACCCGAAATTGCCGGTAATTCATTGTCCAGCGATGGCTTATCCAAGATCAGCTTGGATAAGAGTAATGTCCAATCTGCCCTGGGAGCTAATGGAGTCAATATCGGTAAAACTATTCTTTCCGCGGATGGCAAAGGCCTAAGCAGCCAGGCCTATAATTTCTATGGCGTGAAAGCCGAGATAGCCTTTGGCGTAAATAAAGATAACCAGGTGGCCGCGGCAGCCATTATTTCCACTGATCCCAAGAGTTCATACTTTAATCAAGGATATAAAACTGCGGATGGCCAAGACCTTCCGGCTTTTGCTTTTGACGGGGCCAAGATCCGGAACCCCGAGTTAAATTACGTCACGGATAAAGGGATCCAGTTGGCCGGCGGAATATTCGGCAAAGACGGGGTGGTAACAATTGCCCACATTCGGGGCTTGATTTCTAAGAATGCCAATGTCGGGGTGCTCATCCAGGCGTTAGGGGGAGTAAGAAAATCCGATATGGCCGCTATCGTGGAGCGTTATTTCAAGGCCGGATCCCGCGTTATGGACCTGCCGGAATCATCGGGCATAATCATCAATAAGTTGAATTTGAACCAGGTTGAAGTAACTGGCGCCGGAGAAAATAAGTTAAAAGTATTTACTCCTGACGGCGCCATCCTATTCTCGGCATCGCCGCAATACCTGACCAGCACAGCCTCCGGCACGGCGCTTAAGCCCGAGGAGAGAAGCCGGCTTATGGATATTGCGGCCAAGATCAGCCAAAATGATTACAGTGAGGCAGGTACGTTTATGCAGTTGATAGCCAACGCGCACGGCGCCAGCGCCCAGAAGCCTACGGGGTCACCGAGCAATGGCGGCTCGGCTCTTGGCGGGGGAGTGCGGTTACAGTGGATCGCTCCGGTGCAAGAAGGAAGCGGCATAAATATTAGTTACGGCCGCGGGGCGATGCTGGTAGATCCGGTTAACAAGAGCTTTGATTACTCGCCCGTCTATTCCCCCGGAGCGGTGTGGGAGGATGTCCCGCGTTTCGCGGAGAAACAGCATATTTTTAAAAACCAGAAGACCGATACCGAATATACCGGTGGTGTTATTGTTGCTCCCGGTTTCGCGGTGGGTAAGTATAGTGATTCCCGGGCGGAATTTACGATCATGTCGCCGGCAGACATGAGGAACCCCGCGCTCTTTGGCGCGGCATCAGCAGGCAAGCCGGGAGTAGCTATTTGGGGCAATCGTGCCGGCATGGATGAAAAGAGATCTTGGGAATTTGGTTACATATTTAATAAAGGCTTCAACATGCTGGATGGTAATACTGTGCAAAAGGCGCTGCAGGATAAATCCCCGAACCATCAATTAGCCAACGAGGCCCTGGCCAAGTCTTTACGCAGCGCCCATTATGAAGGCACAGTTAAGCGCGTTGAAGACGGCAAAGTCTTTGATATCGTCGGAGGTAAAGCCGTTGAATACGCCGCGGGCATGCGCATGGCCAAGTTCTGGATTCATGGGGTAGATTTTGATGTTCAGCGGCAAAACATTGATCAGAAGCCGGGGCAGAGCGATTTTGATGTCTTTAATGAGAGCCGGGGCAGCGTTAAGTCCCATACCAAGGACACCGTCGCGTTTAAAGAAGCGCTTTTTACCGTTACCGAGCCGGAGTGGAATGGCAATGTCGCGAAAATGCGCGAGCCGTTCTTTAAGGACTTAGCCATCTCCTCCGGGGCCACCTGGACCGGGAATGTGCCGTCGCTGGCCAGCATCAAAGCCGGCAAGGCCTATCCGATTCCGGATATCATCTCCTATAATGATAACGTCGTCTACTATGGAACCAAGACCCCGGGCGAGTTGACCAAAGAGAGCGCCGCCGGAATGAAGACCTATAATATGCCGGAAATGGTAAGGCAGAATAATAATCTTCGGGATAAAGTCATAACCGAAGCGCAAACTCAGAGGTTGCCTAAGTTAGAAGAGCTTGCGAAGCAGTTAGCGCAAGCAGGGGAAGCCGGGGCGCGTGCAGGCAAGGTGGTGCAAGATGCGATACAAGCGTTGAAGAGCAGAGATCTCGGGCGGTATAATAAACTGATTCCTGCGTTGAATAGCGAGTTGAATAAGCTTAAAACAGAAACGACTCCGGCGCGTCCTCAATCTACCCCGGAGACTACGCAACCTTTTCGCAACGTTGCCGGTAATGATCCGGAGCCGCCCAAATTTAAGCAGATAGTTGATGGCCACATGGTGCCGAATCGAGAGTGGTACGAATGGCAGCGCCGTAGATACCAGGAAGACATGGTTAATCCCCGGACTGCGGTGTATGGTGAGTTCTATGATGAAAAGAATGAACGCTGGGTTCCAGTGCAATCACCAGCCGGAGCAGCGCTTTATGCTCATATGCGAGCCCTTGATACTCTTGGCAAGTATGCAGCGCCAAGCACAAATGAAGGGCCGCAGGTATATGATGACTCTAAGCCGCCAACAATGTCCGAGCTGGCCGCGCAAATTGCGCAGGCCTGCGGATATGATGTATATTTGTACTCCTCAACACCGGTTGAGAACCACTCCATAAAAATGGAGGACGGTAGGGTGGTGTCGTTTTTGTCAGGCACTTCCCGTTATTCAATCGCCGATAAAACAGGCATGGTTACCGAAGAGGGGACCTTGACAGATTTTGTTTATAAACCGGGCATGCAAATCGAAGTGAGTAGGGTTAATCCAGATGGGGTCGTAGGAATGTCTCCATTTGATTTCTTTAAAGTAACTGAGGGCAACACGGTGCGAGAATATAGAAAGCTTGGGCCTGAAAGCTCGCAGTTGACCGCAGAGTATACCAGCGATGGCCGGGGGAGCGCGGTGATTATGGCGGAAGGCGGTAGGTCTATTTATTTCCGAGATAGTTCATCGGCCATAAGGGGAGGGTTTTTTAACGTGGATATGGCGCCGCTTTCAGAAGTAGCTCGCGAGGCTTTTAGCGCGCGGCGTTTTACTATCGATGCAAGCGATCCCTATCATTATGTCGGCGGTCGATTTATGCTGGGTACATTCGATATCAAGACCGTCGATGATAAGAATGCTAAGACGGATTCGGGAATACTCTATAGTCTGGATAACGGAAAAGTTTTTACTCCGGTGGGGTGGTTTGTAGGCGACTTAATCGGAGAAGGGGAACAGGTATCAGCCCTTACGCTTATCGGAGAAGGGAGAATCGCAGAGTATCGTTTTAGTGGAGGAAAAGATCAGATTACCTTCGCGGCAATGAAGACCTTTAAAGAGGGAGATGCCACGCCTATTTATTACGGTCTAAGTAACCTAGGCAA
>JBFZAQ010000131.1:0-2961 GCA_041308885.1 Candidatus Omnitrophota bacterium
CTTAACCACTATTGACAAAGCTATAGCGAGCGACGGGCCCATAGCTCAGCGGTAGAGCAGGTGACTCATAATCACTTGGTCGGAGGTTCGATCCCCCCTGGGCCCATGACGTTTTGCCAAGCAAAACGTCATCTCGAGTTGCCCTCGGCCGGTTCCGGCAACGAGGGATGGGAATTATGGGTTTTACCAACAACAGAAAGGCCTTCTGTGGAAAAAACCGATTTAAAACCGCAAATTCAATGTTTAGTGCAACTGCAGAATCTAGACATCCAGATCTACGCTCTGAATAATGAAAAAGCCGCCAAGCCTGAGCAGGTCAGGGCGCTAGAGCTGGAGTTTGAATCTAAAAAGCAGCATTTACAAGAGCTGGAAAAGAAGGCGTTAGATTTACAAAAACTTAAGAAGGACCGGGAGTTGGAATTGGGCTCCAAAGAAGATAGCGCCAAGAAATTACAGCAGCAGTTGTATCAACTCAAGACCAACAAAGAGTACCAGTCGATGTTGCAGCAGATACAGGGAGCCAAGGCGGATACGTCCTTGATTGAAGAGAAAATCTTAGAGGTTATGGTGGCCGCCGATAATCTTAAGCTCGATCTTGATCAAGAGAAACAGCGTCTTCAGGCTGAAGAGAAGAAGCTGGCGGTAAAAAAAAAGGAGCTGCAGGATAGAGTTAAGGAGATTGATGATCGCCTGGCTCAATTGAATGCCCAGCGGGCGCAGATCGTTCCCGGGATAGAGCCGGCGATACTTAAGCAGTATGACCGTATCTTAAGCAGCCGCGAAGGGTTGGCGATTGTTCTCGTCAAGAATAATTCCTGCCAAGGATGCAACATGTCCACTCCTCCTCAAGTTATAAATTTGATAAAAATGTATGAGACCATCATTACTTGCGAAGTATGTAACCGTATATTGTACATTGAATGAGGCGGTCTTTAGATATTTATATCGATGGGGCGTCTAAGGGTAACCCCGGGCCTGCCGGCGCGGGCGTAATTGTCTGTGAGCGGGGCGAGGTAATCGAAAATATTTCGCAGTATATCGAGCGGGCAACGAATAATATCGCCGAGTATAGCGCTTTACTGCTGGGTTTGCGTTCCGCGGTATCTTTTAAAGCGGAAGTGGTGCATATTTACACGGATAGCCAACTGTTAGCTAGGCAGATGACCGGGGCATACAAGGTTAGGAATCCGCAGATTGCCTGCCTTTATCTGCAGGCGAAGGAGTTGGCGCGGCAGTTTAAAATTTTTCATATTTCGCATATACCCCGCGAGGAGAACCGTGGCGCGGATAAATTGGCAACTCAGGCAGTGCGGCAAGCGCTAAAAAAAAGCTTGCCGCACGCCACAAGCCGCACGCCTCACGCCGGCAACATTTGAGCTTGATCGCTTTTTGACATTGGGAACGGATGGAAGGTGATTAGTTGTCCAGGAAGACTGGCAACAGGAAAGTCCGGGCTCCAAAGGGTAAGCGTAGTGGGTAATGCCCATCCTGCAGGCGCAAGTTTGCAGCGGATAAGAGCCACAGAGACGAGTCCTGCGACGCTTGCCTTATCGGCGGAGTCGGCAGGGGTGAAACGCGGCAATCTCTACGCGGAGTAAGGTCAAATAGGAGATGAGGGATGGTCCCGTCCCGCTATTAATCTCGGGTTGACTGCAAGAGGCCCCGTAGCAATACAGGGCCCCAGAGAAATGATCACTTTAGATGCTAAGGCCCGCTTAACCGCAGGTACCGCATTGAGACAGAACCCGGCTTATTCTGTCTGTTCCCTTTAAATTATTATGTAATGTTACGGTTGGATAACCGCCAACTCTTTATAGACAAGACTAGACAATAACCACTAAGGAGGCATTATCATGTCAGGTCATTCTAAATGGTCGAGTATCAAACATAAGAAGGCAGCTACAGACGCCAAAAAAGGCGCAACCTACACCAAATTGATCAAAGAAATTACCGTAGCCGCTCGCGAAGGCGGCGGCAGCCCGGAAACCAACTCCCGATTACGCGCGGCAATTGCCCGCGCCCGCGAAGAGAATATGCCTTCGGATAACGTAAAAATGGCGTTAAAGCGGGGCACTGGCGAGCTTCCGGGTATAATCTACGAGACAATTATGTACGAGGGCTACGGTCCGGGAGGCGTAGCGATTATCGTTGAGGCTTTAACCGATAATAAGAATAGGACTACCGCGGAAGTACGCAATATCATGTCGAAAAAAGGCGGCAACATGTCCGGCGGCGGCTCAGTGGCTTGGATGTTTGTAAAAAAGGGGTATATCTTGATCGACAAGGGTTCGGCGAAAGAGGATGAGTTGTTGAATATTGTTTTAGACGCCGGAGCCGAAGATATGAAAACGGATGAAAAGAACTTTGAAGTTACTACTGCAGTTCAGGATTTAGAAGCGGTAAAATCGGCGTTACAGGACAAAGGGATCAAATGGCAAGTCGCGGAGTTGACTATGGTCCCGACCTCGACGGTGAAAGTTACGGGCTCGGAAGCAAAGACCGTGCTGTCGTTAGTGGAGGATTTGGAGGGCCATGATGATGTCCAGAATGTCTACGCCAATTTCGATATTCCGGATGACATCTTGGAGCAAATAGCTACTACTTAATGAGAATATTGGGCATAGATCCGGCATTGGCGATAACCGGCTACGGAGTGATAGATGCCAAGAAAGATAAAGCGGTCTTGTGGGAAGCCGGGATCATTCAGACTAGCGCGCGGCAGCCGTTAGCTGAACGGCTGCAAACGATCCATCAGGGCATCGTGGATTTAATCGAGGATGCCCAGCCGCAGGTTATGGTGCTGGAGAAGTTATATGCTCATTATCGTCACCCGACCACCGCTTATTTGTTAGGCTATGCCCGCGGGGTTATCTGTTTGGCCGCGGCCCAAAAGAATCTCTCCCTGGTTGAATATTCGGCAACCCGGATCAAGAAAGCGATCACCGGACACGGGCTAGCTTC
>JBFZAQ010000132.1:0-2946 GCA_041308885.1 Candidatus Omnitrophota bacterium
TGTCGAGCTTAAGAAAACTCTCGGCGAAGGCTATGCCTTGGAGCGTAATTGGGGCAAACTCGCCGGTGTATATGAAGATTTGGCCGTGCTTACACCGAATGACCCCACCGTGCAGATACGGCTGACCGATTTTTATATCCTCGCCGGCGATTACCAGAAAGCGATTAACCGCCTGGAGCCGACGGTAAACGCCAATCCCGGAGATATTTATCACTCCGATATTTTACTGACCGCCTACACCAAGTCCGGCATGAGCGGTAAGGCGATCGCCATCTTCAAAAAGCGCCTGGAGATGGAACCGACTTCGCCCGGCCTGCATGGCCGTTATGCCCAAGCATTGGAAGATTTCGGCATGGGCACCGAAGCCGCCAAAGAATGGCAGAAGGCGTATGATCTAGATCCGTCGAATTCGTTCTTTAAGCAGAAGGTGGGGAAGTGAGAGAATTGTCTATGGTCTATAGTCTATAGTCTATGGTTGAAAGAAGCGTTGACCATTGACCATTGACTATCGACTATCGACTATCGACCATTGACAATAACCAGGGGAATAGGAGAATTGCTTGGGATTTAAGTTTGAAGATTTAAATGTATGGAAAGAGGCAGTTAAATTTGCCAACGAAGTTTATTCTTTGACTAAGAAATTTCCCAAGAGTGAACAATTCGGCATAACTAGCCAATTAAATCGAGCGGCTGTGTCCATAAGTTTAAATATTGCCGAGGGAGAAGGGATGATTTTAGCTATTCTTATGCCCGTTGTGAGCAGATTTCCAAGCTGCTGCACGCCTTAAGAAATTATCTAAAGCGTTAACTATAGACCATCGACCATAGACTATTGACCATAGACCATAGACCGCTAACCATGCGCTCACATAATAATTCTTCAGTGCGGATTGCTTTAATAAGTGCGTATATTCTATTTCTCGAGATGCTGCTTATCCGCTGGGTCTCGGCGGAGATTAGGATATTCGCTTACGTTAATAATCTTGCGCTCTTGGCCTGTTTTATCGGGCTGGGAGCGGGGATGTTTTATTCCGGCCGCAAGACGCATCCGTTTTTACCTTGGATTCTTTTGTCGCTGTTGATTGTTATGGTGCGGGCAATACCTTTCGTGACTATCTCGGATTTATTAAGCGGGCTTTCCAATTCTAATTATTGGGATGCGTTGGGAGTAGTGCCGCAGGCAGCAGCGTTGGCCAAAGGAACACTGCTGACTCTGTGCATGTTTACTATGATCGCCGCCGTGTTTTTTCCCCTCGGGCAAATGCTGGGGCAGATGTTTGCCGCCGGCAGTAATACCATTGCCCTATATTCGTTGAATATTTTTGGCAGCATCGCCGGAATTATTTTCTTCGGCGGGCTTTCTTATCTCTACGCGCCCCCTTGGGTCTGGTTGGTAGCGGCAGCGGCCTTGTGGCTGCCGTTTGTCCCCCGTGAGAAATTTGCTCTTAGCGCGCACGCCGGATTATTAATATTCTGCCTGCTTATGGCCTTGCCTTTTGAGAATGGCGCCCGCACAGTCTGGAGCCCGTATCAGAAATTAGACGCTTATCCCAGCCGGCATGGCAACGGTTATAGCTTGACTGTGAATAATGTCGGGTACATGCAGTTGATTGATATTTCTCAGCCTTTTATCAGCCGGAATTTTAGCGACCTGCAAAAGGCCCGGCGCTATAATCAATACGAATTTCCTTATCTTTTGGCTAAGGATGCCAAGGATGTTTTAATCGTCGGCGCAGGAGGGGGCAATGATGCTGCGGGGGCCTTACGGCATAATGTCGCCTCCATCGATGCCGTGGAGATTGACCCCGGAGTTTACCGGCTGGGGAGATTGCTACATCCCGAGAAGCCGTATCAGGACTCGCGCGTCCACATCCACATCGACGATGCTCGGGCCTTCTTTAAGCGGGCGAAAAAGCAATATGACGTGATATCCTTCGGGCTTCTGGATTCGCATACACTCGCCTCAAGCTACAATAATATCCGGCTCGATCATTACGTCTATACGCTGGAGAGTTTTCGCGAGGCCCGCAAGCTGCTTAAGCCGGGCGGAGTTATGACGGTGATTTTTTAATGCAAAAGAGACTGGATTGGAGAGAGGATCTTTGCTTTACTCGCCAACGCTTTCGGACAGGAACCGATTGCGGTGAATCTGGGATTTCCCGAGCAGCTTTTAGGCTGGGGCGGGACTATGTTTTTTACGAGTAATGACATGCCTGCGGTATTAAGCCGGGTTAATCAGGATCCGCAGTTGGCTGGATTTATCCTGGCTAACCGGGTTTCTTTTGCCAATAGCGGTATCCGGCCGGCTACTGATGATTGGCCGTATCTTTATCTTAGGAGCAATGCCATACCGTCGACTTTTCTTTTGATTATCGCCGGGCTGCTGGTTTTATTCGGGGCCGGGGCAGCGGTAATCTTTCGTAAAGGCCTGCCGCTGGATTGGCGTTTTATATTTCTCGGCGCCGGATTCATGCTTCTGGAGTTTCAGAATATTTCTAAGTCCGCACTTTTGTTCGGTTCGACCTGGCTGGTTAACGCCTATGTCATTATCGCCATATTAACCCTTACTCTTTTAGCTAACGCGGTGGTGCGGTTTATAAAAATAAGCAGCCTGCGCCCGTATTATTTCTTGCTTTTTGCCTCGCTGGCGCTGGTTTATATCTTTCCGGCGATCAGCAACCCCGCGCAGCGCTCTGTGGGCGCTCTTGTGATTGCCGCCGGCTTGCTTAACCTGCCGGTTTTTTTCGCGGGCATTATCTTTATGCGTTTATTTAAGAGCGCCGCCCGCAAAGACAGCGCTTTGGGTTCCAATGTTTTGGGCATGGCCGTAGGCGGCCTGTGCGAAGCCTTATCTTTCGTCGTAGGGATCAAGGCCTTGCTGATCCCGGTTTTTGTGTTCTAAATTTTGTAGTATATCAATCACCGCACTTAAATCAGGGATTTAAA
>JBFZAQ010000133.1:0-3831 GCA_041308885.1 Candidatus Omnitrophota bacterium
CATCCGGACCGTATCGTTATCGGAGTAGAATCAGTGAAAGCCCGGGAACTGTTGGGCGACCTCTATAAGCCGCTTAAGGCCCCTATGGTGTTTACCGATATTCGGTCAGCCGAGCTCATCAAGCATGCTTCCAATTCTTTCCTGGCGATTAAAATATCTTTTATTAACGCGATTTCACGCATTTGCGAGAAGGCCGGAGCGGATGTAGTGGAAGTTGCCGCCGGTATCGGGCAGGATAAGCGTATCGGCGGTAATTTCTTGAATGCCGGGATAGGTTACGGCGGGTCGTGTTTTCCTAAGGATCTGGATGCCTTTATCTCAATTTCGGATCGGCTGGGTTACAATTTCGATCTTTTGAAAGCGGTAAGAGAGATAAACCGCCAGCAGATCGCTTTTTTTATCGGTAAAATCAAAGACGCCTTGTGGATCATTAAAGATAAAACCATCGGTGTTCTGGGGTTATCCTTTAAGCCGAATACCGATGACATCCGTAATGCCCCTTCGCTGGAGGTTATTCAGGCGCTTCTCTTGGAGGGGGCTAAGATCCGCGTCTATGATCCCTCCAGTATGGAGCGGGCCGAAGAGGCGCTGAAGTCCGGCCGGGTTAAGTTTTGTAAGGATCCTTACGATGTGGCGCGCGGGTGCGACTGCTTATTGTTGGTTACGGAATGGGATGAATTCAAAGAATTGGATTTCCGGCGCCTAAAAAAGCTGCTGAAGAAGCCCTTGCTTATCGATGGGCGTAATTTGTATGACCCGCAGCGGATGAAAAAAATTGG
Source organism: Candidatus Omnitrophota bacterium (assembly GCA_041308885.1). GTDB lineage: Bacteria > Omnitrophota > Gorgyraeia > Gygaellales > Profunditerraquicolaceae > JBFZAQ01. Next base: position 780 of record JBFZAQ010000133.1, read on the forward strand.
TTTTACTTATTGCGGCATTGGCCGGCGCCGCAACGGTTTGAAATGAGCAGGGCACACTTTTTAGATCTCTCCCGCGGTATTCGTAGCGGCCGCCTGTCAATCGGCGTTATCGGTTTAGGGTATGTCGGCCTGCCGTTGGCTGTAGCTTTTGCCAAGAATAATTTTAAGGTTATCGGCATTGACGTTGACCGCGACCGGATAAATTCGATACGCAAGAAAAGTTCTTATATTACCGACGTATCCACCGAAGAATTACGTTCTTGCATTAATGCCGGGCGGCTGCGCTGCGCGGAAAATTTTCAGGCCCTTAGTGTTTGCCGCGTGGTGATTATCTGCGTGCCTACGCCGCTGAAGCGAAAATATCAACCGAATATTTCCTATATAGTCGAGGCCGTAAAAGCCTTAAAGAAAGTGCTTCAGCCGGGAACGCTGGTAGTCTTGGAAAGCACGACTTATCCCGGTACCACCGATGAGGTTATCGTTGCGCTATTGCAGTCGACCGGCTTGGTCTGCGGAAGGGACTTTTTCTTGGCTTTTTCGCCCGAGCGTATTGATCCGGGAAATAGCAGTTATACCTTGACCAAGATTCCTAAAGTCGTCGGAGGGGTTACTCGGGATGCCGGTATATTAACCGCGCTTTTATACCGCCGGATCATTAAAAAAGTCATTGTGGTTTCCTCGGCCCGGGTAGCCGAAACAGTCAAATTGCTTGAGAATACATTTCGTATCGTCAATATCGGCCTGATCGATGAAATGGCTAAGATGTGCCATGCGATGAATTTGGATATCTGGGAAGTTATCGCGGCTGCCAAGACTAAGCCTTTTGGGTTTATGCCCTTTTATCCCGGGCCGGGTGTGGGAGGGCACTGTATTCCTAAGGACCCGTTATATCTGTACTGGAAGGCCAAGAAGTTCGGGTTTAGTTCTAAATTCATCAAGCTGGCTTCCGACATGATCTCGTCGATGCCGCAATACGTGGTGGGTAGGCTGGAAGCCATTTTGCAGAAAACCGGCAGAGGTCTGAATCGTGCCCGGGTGCTGGTTCTGGGAGTAACTTATAAGCGGGATGTTCGGGATTTAAGAAAATCTCCGGCTTTGGAGATCATTGAGCTGCTGCAGAAAAAGCGGGTAGGAGTAGCTTATCATGATCCGTTGATCCCGTATTTGAAAATTAGCGGTATTAATTTGACATCCCAACCGTTATCTGGGGCTAATTTGTCGGCGGCCGATGCCGTGGTCGTGGTTACGGATCACTCCGGGGTTGATTATCGATTAGTGCGCACGCACGCGCGGTTGATTTTTGACACCAGGAATGTGTATGGCGGGATTCGGGATGGGAAGATTGAGAAATTGTAACTAGTGAAATTCAAATATCAAATTTCAAATATCAAAATTCGGTAAAGCGAGGTAGAGATGGCAAGTAAGACGGTGGTAGTTACGGGCGGGGCGGGGTTTATCGGCTCGCATTTGTGCGAGCGGCTGCTGGCAGAAGGATATCGGGTTATTTGTCTGGATAATCTTATTACCGGATCTTTAAAGAATATCGGGCATTTGCAGTCGCAGAAACGCTTCGATTTTCTGAAGCATAATGTCTCGCAATATATTAATATCCAGGGCCCGGTTGCGCATGTTCTGCATTTTGCTTCTCCGGCGTCTCCGGTTGATTATTTGGAACATCCTATACCTACTCTTAAAGTCGGTTCCTTGGGTACGCATAACAGCTTAGGCCTGGCTAAAGTTAAAAATGCCCGCTTCCTGCTCGCCTCCACCTCCGAAGTTTACGGAGATCCTTTGGTGCATCCGCAGCCGGAGAGTTATTGGGGTAATGTTAATCCTATCGGCATTCGCGGCTGTTACGATGAATCTAAGCGTTTCGCCGAAGCCATTACCATGGCCTACCATCGCGTGCATAAGGTTGATACTCAGATTATCCGTATTTTTAATACTTACGGGCCGCGGATGAGGCTGCGCGACGGCCGGGTAGTTCCCAATTTCATCGCGCAAGCGTTGGCGGGCGAGCCGTTGACCGTATATGGAAAAGGTTCTCAGACCCGCAGTTTTTGTTATGTCGACGATTTAGTAGAAGGAATAGTCCGGCTAATGCGCGCTCAGTGGCACGAACCGGTCAATTTGGGTAATCCGGGTGAGTTTACTATCCTTGAGCTGGCTCAATTAGTCCTTAAGTTGATACCTTCGAGGAGTAAAATTATTTTTCAGGCTTTGCCGCAGGATGACCCCCGCCAGAGAAAACCGGACATTGCCCGGGCCAAGAAGCTGCTTAAATGGCAGCCGAAAATACCGCTGACAGATGGATTGCAGCGGACAATCCGGTGGTTTAGAGATCGTTAAACTCTTTGATTTTTTTAAGCATTTCCGAACATTTCTCGGTAGGACTTTCCAGCGCAAAAGGGAATTCCTCGGGTTTCAAGCCGTCGATCGGAGCGCACCGGAGCTTATGATAGAACGGATTATATATAAGCGCCGTGTCAGCCTCAATCAATAAATACCATTTTCTCTTCAGCACGTCCGCGTAGGCTTCATCTTTGAGCAGCGCTAATTTTTCGCGAGGCTCATAGAGAAAACTCCGGGCCTCCGATGATACATTCAAGAGGTTTTGCCCCGCGTATTTCTGCCTGATATCGAATCCGCTTTCGGCAAAGAGCGTTCGGCCGTCGGTTTCATCTTCTCCTTTTATCAATCCTAAGAGGCTCTTACCGTCAATCCCGCCGGGAACCTTGATATTATGCATTTCTAGTATGGTCGGATATATATCAATGGTGCGCACCAGATTTACAATTTGTTTCGGCGGGTAGCCGGTGTTTATAAAACTTAAGATGACTTTATTGGCCCAGATGTTGTCGAAGTCGCTGCCGTGTGAGACGGTGTTCAGGTGGTTGTCCCAGCCGTCGCCGTGATCGGAGAGCAGGATCAAGGTTGATTTTTTCAGTAATCCCGATTTTTGGAAATAATCGAGAAAAGCGTTAATTTGGGAATCTGTCATTGCGATGCAGGCCTCGCCGGGATTGGAGAACGCCGGGTTGCGGTTGAACGG
>JBFZAQ010000134.1:0-4796 GCA_041308885.1 Candidatus Omnitrophota bacterium
CGTTATTTTCCACGACAATGCCGCGGCGAAAGGCCTCAAAAGACATGACCAGGTCTTCCCAGGTGCGCTGTTCTAACTCTTCTTCGGTCTGCGGCGGGGAACCCCACTTGGTCCCGAAAACAATTATGGCTCCCTTGGCAAAATAATAATTGGCCAACGGCACTTGTATGCCGAAACCGGAAAATTCACCCGCCAGTTCGGGCTGACCGCCGGCCGGCGGCTGGGAGGCCGATGATTGAGCGTATCCCGGAAGTCCTGCCGCGCAGATAATGCTTAAGACAATCACAAATACTGCTGCGCCCTTCATATTATGCCCCCGCGATTTTCTTGCGGATCAACCGCAGTGAATAGCCGTCTCCCGACAGCTTAGCGATAAACGCTAAGCGTTGACGGACTTGAATTGCGTCATAAAAACGGACATTGCCCTGCTTACGGATAAACGGCAACAAGCCAAGATTAGTATAATGATTGATAGTCTGGTAGGAGATACGGTATCTTGCAATGATGTTTTTGGCGGTGATTAATCGATTGAGCTTATGGTTTCTCTTCAGCACAGCGCCTCGCTTAGCGGTACGGTAATTTCGCAGGTATCAAATTTACCATAACTACCATAATTCCGAATCATTTGCTATATTATATATAGGTAGGGGGGGATGTCAATTGAAAAGTTTAAAGTTTAAAGTGCAAAGTGTAAAGTTTGGAGTTTATCGTTTGAAATTGCAACTTTAACTTTGAATTTTAAACTTTGAACTTTGAACTCTAAATTATTTCTTCAACTTCTTATGCGTCTTGAGCGCTGATTCCAAAAGCGAGAGGCCTTCGGTAAAATCTTTGCCTTTATAGAAAACTCCCGATACCCCATAGGGATTCGCTTCGCGAATCCGCCGGTCATCAACGTAGGCGCTGATAAAGATAACCGGGACATCATTATTGACCTCTCTGATCTTGCGCAAAGTCTGCACCCCGTCCATCCCGGGCATATTCAGATCCAGAAAAATGATATCCGGATTATAATCCTGCATCAATTTCAAGGCTGCTTCGCCGCTGGATGCCGACATGGTTGCGTAATTCTTGGACTCCAGCCAAAACGACATCGGTTGAGTAAAATCAATCTCATCATCGATTAATAGGACCTTGATCTTTTCATCCATACCTGCTCCTTTTTTATTAAAATGAACTTTGGACTCCGCCCTTGCCCTTACTGCGGCGCTGCCTGCTTTGTGATTTAAGCCATATTCACTTAGAGCCTTGCCCCGCCTGCAAAGTGAAAATAAACTTCGCCCCCTGGCCTTTTTCGCTCTCCACCCAGATCTTTCCTCCGTGCAACTCAACAAATTCCTTCGCGATAGACAGGCCGATTCCGGTGCCGCTGATATCCGTAGATATGCGTTCCCCGACCTGAAAAAACTTATCGAATACTTTAGCCAAATTATTCTGCTCGATGCCTACGCCGGTATCATGCACGCTAACCTGAATTTTGCTGCCGTTTGCTTCCAGGTGCGCGTCCACCGTAATAATACCGCCCTTGGGAGTAAACTTAATGGCATTACCGATCAAATTATTCAGAACCTGGATAATCCTGTTGGAATCGATCAGAATATCCGGCATCCCGGGTTCGATTTTGCGTTTAACAGTAATATCCTTAGCCCCGGACCAGGTCATTAAACCGTCTATTGACTCGTTGATCGCCTTTTCCAAAGAAGACATTTGCGGATGCAATTCCATTTTCCCCGCTTCCAGCTTAGAAAGATCCAGCAAATCATTAATCAACAGGCTTAAACGCTTTAAGTTCCTTTGGGCGATAGTTAAAAACTGCTCCTGATTGTCGGTCAGAGGGCCGGTGGTCCGGGTCAGAATCAGCGAAATCGACTTATCAATCGCTACCAAAGGCGTGCGTAATTCATGGGATACGTTAGCCACCAAATTAGACTTCATCTGATCAAGTTCTTTTTGCTTAGTGATGTCGCTTAGCACCGAAACCATACCCACAGTCTGGCCGTTTTCATTTTCAATAACGGCGCTGCTGGCGCGCAGGATCTTCTTGGTCTCCGCCTCCTGACTGACTAATTCAATCTCCTTGTTTTTTCCTTCATTGGTGGTTTTTGTAAAAGAAAGCAATTGTTCTTCTTTGAGGCCCTCGGTAATCGGAGTGCCTAATTTCTCTTTACGGGAAACACCCAACAGCTTCTCGGCCGCCGGGTTCATCATCACTACTTTGCCTTGGGCATCAACCACCACCAATCCCTCGGCAATACTGCGGATAACCGCGTCGGTCTCCTGTTTCTCGCCGAGGATTTTGCCGTATTTCTTCCAAGCTACTTCTTCATTCTGGGTCTTTTCCTGAATGATAGATTCGTACTTCCGGCTTAATTCTTGGGCGGTGGAGGTAACTTTCTTCTCGATCTCCGGACCCAAGACGTCGGAGACGCGACGAGCTACTTCCTCAGCCCGGGAGGCGCCCACAATCTTGGTAATCTCTTGAATGATGCCGTCTTGGATCGCGGCTCGTTCATCTCTAACGGCAGGCCCGGGGCTTTCTTCCTGATGCAGTTGTTCATTCCGGGCTTTCTCGGCTTGCAAACGGGCTTGGGCATTCCGGCGGGCAACCTGGACGATAATAATCGCCGTGATAATACTGGCGGCTACGGATATAGCGTAGATAATGGCAATGGGAGACATGCGGATATATTAGCATATAAGCCATTACTAGGCAATAATATAAATCCGGTTTTAGGCTGGGCGCTTCTAAGGCTTTCTTTGCGCTAAGGCCTTCTCCATAGTGGCAATCAATTCATTGATCCGCACTGGTTTAGCGACAAAATATTCTCCTCCGATCAAATTATTACGATCCTTGGCTTCTTGTTCCTGGACCATGGCGGTCAGGAAAATAACCTGGATATCTTGGGCATTAGGATCGTTCTTCAGCTCTATGACAATCTCTTCGCCGGTAAGCTGCGGCATCATAATATCGATTAACGCCACATCCGGATGCATGGCCCGCGCGATACGCAACCCTTCTTTAGCATCGCTGCAAACAGTGACCTGATAATCGCCTGCCGACTCCAGGTTCTGCTTTAAGAAAAAACCAAAATCCTGTTCATCGTCAATAACCAGCACTCTGCGCATTAAGCTATCCCTCCTATAATTTGGCTATCTTGCCGGCCGGCGCTGCACAAACCAGCGGGAGAATTACTTTTACGGTAGTCCCTGCTCCCGGCCTACTCTCGATAAGCAACTCACCCTTATGCTTCTCGACGATCATCTTGGACATTGACAGGCCCAAGCCCGTGCCCTTGGCGTCCCTTTTAGTGGTGAAAAACGGCTCAAAGAGCCGGGTTAAATTCTCCGGGGAAATTCCTAATCCGGTATCTTGAGACTCTATCACGCAGCTGGACGGCTGTGCCGCGGTATCTAAGACTTCGGTTTTATAGGCCCGGATAGTCAGCTTGCCGCCCTGAGGCATGGCTTCTACCGCGTTAATCAACAGGTTGAATAAAACCTGAATCATTTGATTGCGGTCAACTTCGATCAGGGTATCCTCGAGAGCAGACTCGACCTTGATTTCAATATTCTTCAGGGTCGCCCGATACTTAAGCAACTGCACAGTCTCCTCAACCAGGACATTGGGGCTGAGTTTTTCGACCTGCAACTGTGACGGACGGGCAAAACGTAAAAGCCCCTGGACGATGACATCCGCACGAAAAGTGGATTCCTTGATTTTATGCAAAGCCGTCTTAACGTCCTCGGCGCATCCCTCTAAGCGTTTTTCCAAGTATTCGGTGCCGCCCAGAATAATGGCCAGCGGATTCTTGACTTCATGGGCGATCCCGGCGGAGAACCTGCCCAACGCGGACAGTTTCTCCGCCTGGATCAAACCTAACTGCGCTTTCTTCAACTGTTGATAAGCCAGTTGTAATTCCTCGTCGGCGCTCCGGCGCTTGGTTACATCATTACCGATGCATAATACCTGCGCGGCAGCCCCGTCGGAAGCGCGAACCGCCTTGGAGGTCCAAGCAATCCAGACCCGCCGGCCGCCGGCACAACAATGCTCGATTTCGGTCGAGGCGCATGGCCGGGCAGCCCGCGAGGCGGACTCAATCAGCATGGCCATGTCGCTGTGCCCCTGCGCGGACGCAATAGTCCCCTGGAGAAAATCCCGGGCCGTTATTTGCTCGGGAGAAGAACCAAACAGCTGTTTGGCGTATTCATTGAAAAAAACCACCCGGCCGCCGCTATCAACCCGCAGGATAATACTGTTGGCGTTCTCGATAAGCTCTTTATAATTGGCCTGGGCCGCCGTAAGCTCTTCTTTGGTGCTAAACATTTCCGTCTGATCTTTAATTACCGAGATCACCCGGATAACCTGGCCGCCTTCAAATATCGGAATCATGCGGATCTCCACTACAAAGTCTTGGGAGTTGATCGTAAACCGCTCTTCGACTATACGCACGGCGCCTTCGTTAAACACCCGCCGATATTCCTCTTTAATTCCCGGCGGCCAGAAAAAAAAGACCTCCAATAATTCCTCGCCTTCGATCTGCGGATTGAGTCCGCAGGCTTTAAGCCAAGCACGCAAAGCGCTGTTAGAAAGAATCAAGCGCAACTCGGAATCAACAACGCAGACACCCTCCGGCAGCGCGTCTAAGGTAAGATGATACTTGTATTCCGAATCACGCAATACCCTGTCCTGCTCTTTGCGTTCGGTGAGGTCTCGGGTTACTCCCAGCAAGCCGACGATATGATCTTGTTCGTCGCGCAGGATCGATACCTTGCTCTCAGCCCAAAGCTGCGTTCCA
>JBFZAQ010000135.1:0-8453 GCA_041308885.1 Candidatus Omnitrophota bacterium
GGTTATCTTGATTTTGGTGCTGGTTACTATTTTGGTAGTTTTAATATTGGCCAATGTTATTTTAAGTATTATATCAAATCAGTCCAGATTAACACACCATCAAGCTACTCGGATCGGGGCGTATTACGCCGGGCAAGCGATTATGAATTATACTCTTGAGAAGCTGAGAGTCGGGGATTGGAGCGCTAATCCTTCCGGAGGCGCGGACAAGTATGCCTGTTTTGCCTCCAAGGGCTGCATCGATACGGGCTTCACCAGTGATTACAATATTACCGATGACGCCGGAATTCCTTATAAGGTCCAAGTGACCATTAAGCCGGCCAATGCTAATGGTATCGTTCAACTGAACATAAAAACAGATTTTACCTACCCGTAACAAAAACTCTCCCGCACATTTCCCAGCATCTTTAATCTTAAATCGAGAAGACTATAGCATATTATAATATAAGTAAGGATATTATGATATAATGGCTTTTGTAACTGTCTAGAGGCTATTGAGTTATGCCATGTTAAAGAGAACAAGTAAGTTTAAGTAAGTATACGTAAGAAAACACTTGACAAACGTATTGCATTATGATTAAATGTGCGCAGTTATAATATAAGGAAGGTGACCGCAAATGCCCGTCCAATTATTGGATATTGATCAGTTAGCGCAATATCTACGTCTGCGTAAACAAACCATCTACAATTGGCTGCACCAAGGAAAAATTTCCGGCTTAAAAGTCGGCGGGGTCTGGCGGTTTGATCGTCGGGATATCGACAAATGGCTGGAGAGTAAGAAGCAGGTGCTCCGCCTGGGGAAGAAGCCATGAGTCTCCTAGGCATATATTTTGGGTCGCGGTTCATCAATGTGGTGGAGCTGCAGAACAAGAAGATCCTCCGGAATATTCAAATACCGCTTTCCAGTGTTTTGGCTCAAGGTGATAACGAAAAGATCCCCACTGATATTAAGCTGGTGGCTTTATTAAAAGATGAGTTCCGCAAGCATAACATCGACACTAAAGAAGCAGTCGTTGCTTTGTCCGGGAAAGACTTGTTGATCCGGACATTTAGCATGCCGGTTTTACCTCGGGAGGAAATGGCCAGCGCCATAAGTTTCGAGGCTAAGAAATATATCCCTTTTAAGATTGAGGATGTTGTTTCGGATTTCGAGTTGCGCTATGACCGGGCCAGCCGTAGAAATCTGGTGGTGTACGTCGGCATACGCAAAGAAGCTTTGGAAAAGTACCTCTCGGTTTTAAAACAGCTGCAGCTTATCCCTATCTCTCTGGAGTATTCGGCTTTTAGCATACTGCGTCTATTACGCTTGGCCGGTCAACGCGATAAAGGGTTGATTGGGGTTGTTTGCGTTGACGATCAAGAAGAAGAAGTGAGCTTTTCAGTGCTCGAGAACGGCTATCCTTTATTTAGCCGGGATTTTACGCTGGCCGCAGATGCGGACAGGCCTGTGAATTCACCGGAGGCCGCGGCTGGGGATATTTCCTTGAAAGTCGAGAAATTGCGAACCGAATCCCGGGTTTCGCTGGACTATTATCGCCGGAAATTCCCAGCAAAAGAAATCAAGAAAGCTTTTTTGCTGTCGTCTTATGAATCCCGCGCTGATATTGAAACGGTTCTAAGAGACATTGGGTTGAATTGTTCCTACGTGAATTTGTCTCCTATTTTTAAGAATCAGAGTATTCCATCCCAGATTAGTTTTTATAAGGCCTATGCCTGCGCTTTGTTTAAGACCATCAAAGGTCCGCTAAAAGCAAATCTGGTGGAAGCTAAAGCTAAGCTTAAACCAAGCGCTATCTCCCGCTTGCCCGCTGCGGGGTTGCTTAGCGGTCTCCGCCTTGATTTTCGTCTGATTCTCTTGGGGGTTGTGTTTTGTGGCTTGGCCTACGGATACGGCCAGTATCAACTTAAACCCCTTCAGGCCAGGCTGGAGCAGCTTTTAGCGGCTCATCCGCAAGTTACGACAATCAGCCCCGACACAGCCTATGAACAACTGGTACAAATTGGTGATAAGTACGGTAAGAAGCTGGCGGCTTTGGATCAGATGGTCAATAAGCAGCAATATTTTACTGCGGTTCTTAACGCTATCCCCCGGGCTGCCCCTAAAGGATTATGGCTGACGGATATGACTTTTCGTAAGATAAGCGTTGATGGCGGAGAATTAAATCTATCCGGTTTGGCTTATGTAAGCCAAGACAAGGTTGCCGGGACTAATCTAATCAATACCTTTGTGGATAACTTAAGGCAGTCTGCAGCTTTTCAGGGTTCCTTGGGCAATATTCAAATCACATCATTGGACAGCGTTGAGAAAGATAAGATACCGGTGACTAAGTTTATTGTCTCTTGTTCAGCCAAAGTGGATTAGGCCAGGATGAAACAGGAATTATTGAGTAAACATAAAAATAAAATCATTAATCTGATTATATTGTTAGTGGCTTTTAACATAGCCAAGAGCATTTATCAGAAGCAAATGGCCGCTATCGCGCAGGTGCGGGACCAGGTAGACGCTCAGGTCAAGAATAACGAAGTACTGGGGGAGATCAGCGCTCAGGAGAAAAAGATCGGCATATATAAGGATTATCTTAATTCCAAGAAGATAGACGAAGTTTTAAGGAATATCAGCGAGTTTGCCCAGCAGTGCGGATTGGAAGTCAGCTCGGCCCGGCCGCTACCCAAGCAGGATAGCGCAGATTATTTGGTGCATACTTTCCAGTGTAATTTGGTGGCAAAAGACTACCACGCCGTCGGCAGGTTCATTAATCTTATTGAGAGCCATCCTAACGTCTACACTGTGGAGGAATTTACGTTACGCTACAATGAGACGGGAGAGATAGCGCTGAAAGGTTTTCCTTATGATTTAGCGGTTCGGATTTCTACTGTGTTCTTAAAGTCTTAACTATGGCTAACTTCATTCCGCGCAAGTTGATCATTATTGGTAGTGTAGTGCTGGCATTTTATAGCCAGGGGCTGCGTTACGGTTGCTGTAGTATACAGGACCAGGCAATTAGAGAACTCCAGTCCGCGGAGAATGCCAAGTTAGGGGAGTTTGCGGTGTCGGATGTTATCGTGCGTATGGCTCCGGAATACATCGGCGCGGATCTAAGGGACCCCTTTCAGCCTTTCTATGTGCCGGTGAAAGTAAAAAATCCTTCGCTCGAAGAAGGGCAGTCAGCTAAGCAACAGGCTAAACCGCTGCCGACGGTGGAGATCCAAGGTATCGTAAGCGGGGCTTTAGTTCCGTATGCGATTGTTAACGGTAAAGTGGTCAAGGCCGGAGACATTGTGGATGGTTTGACGATAGTTGAGATTGTTAAAGACGGTATTCAGGTTGAATATGATCGAATCAATTATACCTTAGAATCGCCCGCAATAGAGGCTTTAGCCAAATGAGCCGACAAGGAGGCCTACGAATGAGAGATTTCCAGCGAGTAATGATTATCGGCGTATTTTTTTTAGCGGCGGCAGCCGGGAGAGCCACGGCGCTGGAAGAAGTGGTATTTCCCGATCAGGAGGCTGTTGTTTCAATGGATTTTAAAGATGCCAGCCTTAAGGACGTATTGAAGATCTTTTCTATTCAATCGGGGATGAATTTCGTAGCGGCAGAGTCGGTTCAGGATCGCAAGATCACTCTCTACCTGGATCAAGTTTCGGTAAAAGAAACTATGGAGAACATTTTTAAAGCCAATAGCCTCACCTATGATCTGGATAAGAAGTCAAATATATTTATCGTTAAGAATTCCGGAGCTCCGGCGGTTGAAACTGAGTTGCGCATTTTTGTCCTTAATTACGCTACTGTCCCCGGTTCGGCTTTGGCTAAATTGCAAACCGATACTATGGGTGAGAGCGGCGGTCTGGGTTGTAGTTCAAGTTCTTCCGAATCTTCCGAGGGCGGTGAAGAGGGCGGGGGTACAGCATCAGGCCAAGGGATTATTCAGGCGGTTAAGAATATGCTTTCCGAGTATGGTTCGATAGTCGAAGATCCGCGCACTAATAGTTTAATTATTGTCGAGATCCCGCTGCGTATGCAGCAGATCGCCCAATTGATTGCTCAGTTGGATACTCCGGCTGTGCAGGTGTTGCTGGAAGTGGAAATGCTCGATGTGAGTAAGAATACTGTAGACAAAATGGGGATTAATTGGCCGGAAACTTTGGCTTCGTTGGATGTGACCGGGTCGCGAATTACCAGTTTTCCCTTTGGCGGGAGCGCCAACGGTAATCAGCAGGAATGGATTTTCTCGAGTCACGATAGCCCTTCCGGGGATTGGACTTTTGAGAATCTTGAAGGGGGCCAGTTTGCCCCTTCCATTCTCACTTTGATTGGGGCTAATTTAACCCTGGATTTCTTGCGTAGTCAAACCGACACTAAATTTCTCGCCCGGCCGAAGCTTTTGACTCTGAATAATCAGACAGCGGAGATTCGCATCTCTACCGATGAGGCTATTAGCGCTACTACGGTAACCCAAGCCGGCGGAGCAGGCTCTTCGTCCACCCAGGTGGAGCGTACGGATACGGGAGTTGTGTTGAAAGTAACCCCCCAAGTAAATATCGAAACCGGCGAGGTGACGATGTTTATTTATCCTAAAGTAGCGGAAGCCACCACTTCTTCGATTACGATTGCCGGCGGAAGCGCAAAGGATCCGGAAGAGCGCAGCACTAAAACATTAGTGCGGGTAAAAGACGGTGAAACAGTGGTTATCGGAGGGTTGCTGCGTACTGAAGTTACGTTACAGCAGACGAGTTTACCTATTCTTAGCAAGATCCCCATTATCGGCGCATTATTCCGGCATAAGGGCGGCTCAACCGCAAATCCCGATAAAAATCGCGAACGGGAATTAATAGTATTTATTACTCCTCATGTCATCAGGGATAAACCGGCGGCCCTGGCAGCCGCTGTCAAGGTTATGCCTAGCCGCGAACAGGATTGCGCTATCGGCCTGGATAGAAATACAGCCATCAAGTCCGCACTCGGCAATTTTGACAAAAAATAGTCATGGCCCAAGTTAGATATCTCCGATTAGGCGAGTTACTGGTTCAGGAAGGGTGCTTGACCAGCGAGCAACTTGAGAAAGCTATATCCGCCCAACGCCAAAGCGGAGGTAGGCTGGGCGAGATTCTTATCCGGCTAGGTATGGTTAAGGAAGAGCAGCTCATGACTATTCTTGCTAAACAGCTGGGCATGTCTTATTTTTCGTTAGGAACCGGCATGCTTAAGCCGGCATCCGACCAGGGTTTACAAAAGCTGGTCCCGCAGGAATTCGCTATTAAGAACTATATTATCCCCATTTCCCGCACTCTGAAGTCCTTGACCGTGGCCATGGCTGATCCGCTGGATCTCATTCTGATCGATAATTTGAAGAAAATAACCGGCTGCGAAATCAACTCAGTAATTGCCACTAAATCCGATATTGCCCGGGCTATAGAAGAATTCTATGGAAAGAATGAATTATTTAAGGAAGCGGTAGATGCTTCCTATGAGATGACTGTTCCGGTATCGACCGATGCTAAGGATGAGAGTTTGGAGCAGGAATTAAGCCTGGATAAGTTGATTGCTCGGGCGGAAGAAGCGCCGGTAGTTAAGTTGGTGGATTTGATTATCCGGCAGGCTATCGATGAGCGGGCTTCGGATATTCATATTGAACCGTTCAAGGACAAGATTTCTCTGCGTTATCGCATTGACGGTAAGTTATACGAAATACCGCCTCCGGTTAAGCATCTGCATCTGGCGATTATTTCCCGAGTCAAAATCCTGGCTAAGTTGGATATCGCTGAAAAAAGGCTTCCCCAAGACGGGGCAATTCTGGTTAAGATCGATAATCGTTTAATCGATCTGCGGATTTCCTCAATTCCTACGATATATGGAGAAAAAGTTGTTTTAAGGATTCTTGACCGGTCTGCGGTAGTGTTGGACCTCGGCCAGTTAGGGTTTTATCCTAAGCAGTTGGAATTGATGCGTAAAGCTTTTCATGCCCCCTACGGGATGATTCTTTTGACCGGCCCCACGGGAAGCGGAAAGACTACGACGTTGTATGCTATGCTGATGGAATTGCGTGATCCCTCGCGCAATATTATTACCATCGAAGATCCGGTAGAATATAAGCTGGAGGGCGTTAATCAGGTCCAGGTTAAGCCGGATATCGGCCTTACTTTTGCGGCGGCTTTGCGCAGTTTTTTAAGACAGGACCCGGATATAATCCTGGTCGGGGAGGTCCGTGACGCCGAGACCGCGGAGATCTGCATGCGCGCCTCATTGACCGGGCATTTAGTTTTAAGTACGCTGCATACCAATGACGCCCCATCGGCGATCAACCGGCTTATGGATATCGGTGTTGAGCCGTATTTGATCACTCCTTCATTATTGTGCGTGGTCGGGCAGCGTTTAATTCGCCGGTTGTGCCCGGATTGCAAAGAGGCGTATGAGCCGTCATCTAAGGAATTGGGTGGCATTAAATTAAAGGCCGACCTGATATACCGGCCCAAAGGGTGTCAGCGGTGTAATCAGATCGGTTACCGCGGCCGCTGCAGCATCGCCGAGGTTATGATGATTAATGATCAGATTCGGGAGTTGGTGAACCAGCGGGCATCATTCTTGAAGATCCGCGAGGCTGCCCGGGCATCGGGGATGCAGACATTGTTTGAAATTGCCATGCAGAAAGTTCAGGATGGAGTTACCAGCCTGGAAGAAGCGCTGAGCTTTACCTTTGAGGAATAATGGAAAAGTTCTTTTATGTCGCCAGGAATAATTTAGGGGAAAAGGTACAAGGCACCATAGACGCGGCTGGCCAGGATGAGGCCTTAGGTCAATTGCAGGCTAAAGAGTTGATTGTTTTAAGTGTGGTGGTTACGGCTAAAGATAGCCCCCATGAGTTTAACGCGGCGGCGGCGACCAAAATGCCTTTTAAGGTCAAGCATTACGGCATTAGCAATGATGATCTGGTGTTGTTTTGCCGCCAGTTGGCTACTTTGTTGGGGGCGGGGGTAACGATTCTCAAGAGTCTGGATATTATAGCTTTGCAGGTTTCCAGTCATAAGCTGCAGAATGTGATCAAGGATACGCAGCGGGATATGGAGGCGGGGTTAAGCCTGCACGAGGCTATGGGGAAACATCCCGCTGTTTTTTCCGATCTTTGGGTGAATCTGGTGGAGAGCGGTGAGGCATCGGGTAACTTGGCTATGGTTTTAGGCCGGTTAGCTGTTTATCTGGAACGGGTAGCAGCGTTTAAGAAGAAGGTCATCTCCGCGCTTATTTACCCGGCTATATTATTTGTGGCGGGTACTGGGGCGTTATTGTTTCTGACAGTCAAGATCATTCCTACATTTGCCGAATTATTTAAAGGTTTTAACGTAAAGATGCCGCCTTTGACTCAAGCCTTGATAATTATCAGTATTTTTTTGCGCAAGTTTGGAGTGGCGATATTCATCTTAATCATTGTCGGCGGATTTTTATTGCGCCGGGCACTACAGACTAAAACCGGGCGGCTAGCTTTGGAACAGATAGAGTTTCGGCTTCCGGTGTTTGGCGAGTTTTTTCGCTCGCTGGTGGTGGAGCGGTTTTCCTCGGAGATGTCGACGCTGGTTGAGAGCGGGGTCCCGCTTTTGTATTCTTTGGATATTTCTGAGCATAGTGTCAGTAATCTGACCATGGCCGGAATAATCCGGACTATTAAAGAGGAGGTGCGCGAGGGCAAGCCGCTTAACCGCTCGATTGAAGCCAGCGGTTTTTTTGAGCCCTTAGTCATTCAAATGGTAGCTATCGGCGAGGAGATTGGCGAGCTCTCGCAAATGTTCAAGAAGATCAATACCTTCTACCAGGAATACATCGAGACATTCTTAGGCCGGTTTACTACCATGTTTGAACCTTTTATGCTTATTTTCTTTGGCCTGGTGATCGGGGTCATGGTGATCGGAATGTTTTTGCCGATTTTTCAGATCGCCCAAGTTGGCGGAGGTTAAGCCGGCATTGACAAGCATATCTAGGTATGATAGAGTTTAATTAGGAAGGGGGTGGGAAATAGCCGGGTGTTTTGACCTATTAATATACATAGCGTAATGTGAGCAGCCAAATAACAAGGGAGGATGAAATGAAAAAAGGTTTTACGCTGTTGGAATTAATCGTAGTTATTATCATTATCGGCGTTTTAGCCACTATGGGATTTGTGCAGTATACTAATGTAATCGAAAAGTCTCGTAAAGCCGAAGCTAGGGCAAACCTGGGTATGTTACGTAATCTAGAGATTGTTTATTATCAGGAAAAAGGTGCTTATTCTGATGATGTGAATGGTACGACCGCGGCTGATTTGAACTCTGCCTTACCTTTAGGTACTACTGGGACGTGTTCAAATACTGCTTATTATTATAACTATAATTGTGCCACCACTGGTACTTGTACTGCTTATCGGTGTACGGGTGGCGGAAAGACACCCAACGCCGCCACAGCCCATAATTTGACATTGACTATT
>JBFZAQ010000136.1:0-13828 GCA_041308885.1 Candidatus Omnitrophota bacterium
GTGGAAAAGAGGCTGGTTAATTCTGTATCGCAGGAGGTAACAGCCGATACGGTAGAGCTGGTGATGAAACATTCTTATGCCGAGGAGAGGGATGACAGTTCCAAAATCAGCGTTGATATCGTGGGGGTCTGCCCAGACTGCGGCGGAGCGCTTAGGCATGAGGAAGGATGTGTCAAGTGTCAAGCCTGCGGATATTCTAAGTGTTAGCTTTAAGCAAGAATAGTTTATTTATAAGAATTTAAGGTTGCAAAGCGCAAAACCCAAAACGGAAATAACAGGTGTTTTGCGTTTTGCTTTTATAAGATGAATCATTATGATGTCATTGTTGTCGGCGCCGGGCATGCCGGGATTGAAGCGGCGCTAGCCGCGGCCCGCTTGGGGTCTTCGACGCTGCTTCTGACCTTTAGTCGAGATACAATCGCAGCTATGAGCTGTAATCCGGCTATCGGCGGGGTGGGCAAAGGCCAGCTGGTTAAAGAGATCGACGCCCTCGGGGGGCAAATGGCTTTAGCCGCGGATGCCTGCGGGATTCAGTTTCGCATATTAAATGCCTCTAAGGGGCCGGCGGTTCAATCTTCCCGGGCGCAGATCGATATGCAGATGTATGCTGGCTATATGCGTAAGACAGTTATGGAACAGCCCGGCTTGACTGTTCGGGAGGCAGAAGTTAAAAGCCTTGTCGTTGAGCAGTCGGTGGTTAAGGGTGTCATTCTGGAATCCGGTGAAGCAGTAGAGTCAGCCGCTGTTATTTTATGCGCCGGTACATTCTTGGACGGGATTATACATGTGGGTTTGCAGCATGTTAGCGGAGGACGGACCGGCGAAAGATCAAGCCAGGATCTGAATCAGAACTTAAGCGATTTGGGTTTCTCGTTATTGCGTTTTAAAACCGGGACCTGCGCCCGGCTGGACAAAAATTCCATTGATTATTCCCGGCTCATTGAGCAAAAAGGCGATCTTTTACCTCGGCCATTCTCTTTCTCCACTCGGGCCCTTGCCCAACCTCAGGTCTCCTGCTTTTTAACCTACACTAATAAGAGTACCCATAAGATAATAAAGGATAATCTGGATAAGTCTCCATTGTATACCGGCAAGATTCATGCTACCGGCGTGCGCTATTGTCCGTCGATCGAAGATAAGATTGTTAAATTTGGCGATCGAGAGCGGCATCAGATTTTTCTGGAGCCGGAAGGCCTTTCTACTGCCAGGGTGTATCCCAATGGATTGTCAACCAGCCTGCCGCAAGAGGTGCAACTGGAGATGATCCGTTCCGTGGCCGGGTTGGAAGAAGCCCGAGTCATGTGCTTTGGTTACGGCATCGAACATGGCGTTGTTGAGCCTACGCAGTTATATCCGACATTGGAAACCAAGCGGATTAAGAATTTTTATTGCGCCGGACAAATTAATGGGACTACCGGATACGAGGAAGCTGCAGCCCAGGGGTTGATTGCCGGAATTAATGCTGCCCGCAGGGTGCGCGGCCGGGAGCCGTTTATTCTCGATCGGGCCGGCAGCTATATCGGAGTGCTGATTGATGATTTGACTACTAAAGGTACCGGCGAGCCGTACCGGATGTTTACCTCGCGGGTAGAATACCGGTTGCTTTTACGGGAGGATAATGCCGATATCCGGCTGCGCAAAGCTGGGTGCGCGATTGGGCTGGTCAATCAGGATAAGCTCCAGGCAATTGAGGAAAAAGAAAAGCAGACGGCCGAATGTATCCAACAATTGCGCGATTGTTCGATTAAGCCTTCGCCGAAATTAGATTCTTTTTGCCAGCGCCTGGGCTGCGCGCTGATAAAGAAGGCGATTACGCTTGAGCAGCTGCTTAAGCGCCCGCAGGTATCCATAGCTGATCTTTGTGCCCTGGTTGAAAAGTTGCCTGATTTTGCTAAATCAGTTTTGCAACAAGCTGAAATTGAGGTAAAATATGCTGGCTTCATCAGCCGGCAATTAAAAGAGGTAGAGCGTTTTAAGCATTTGGAGCGGATTAAACTGCCGGAGGACATTGATTATTCTTCGTTGGCGGCGCTTTCCCGAGAGATTCGCGAGAAGTTAATCCGGTTGCGGCCGCTGACGTTAGGGCAAGCCTCGCGTATCTCCGGAGTAACTCCGGCGTCTCTATCGCTGTTGATGGTTTATTTAAAGAGGCAGGGGCAATCTTGATGACTAAGCCGGCAAACAAGCGTAAAAACTATCAATCACTGAAAAAGTTCTGCTTGCAGGAAGGCGCTGACTTATTTGGCGTAGCCGATATTAGCGGGATCAAGCAGGGTTTCCTTTTCTCGTCGGAGATCATCAACCGGATCACCGCTGCGGTGTCTTTAGGGTGTGCTTTATCTAAGGGCGTGCTTTATGATGTCGGTTCGGCTCCCACGCGGCTGTATTTTCATCATTATCGCATGGTCAACGCCTTTCTTGACCAATTAGCCTTAAAGACCGCTAAGTATATTGAGCGTAAAGGCTATTTGGCGGTTCCGGTTGCCGCTTCGCAAATTGTCGATTGGCAGAAACAGACCGCTCATCTCAATCATAAAGATCTCGCTCGACTGGCGGGCTTAGGCTGGATCGGCCGGAATAATCTACTGGTTAATAAACGCTATGGCAGTCAGATCCGTTTGGTCACGATATTAACCGATATGCCGCTTTTTTGGGATTCCGCGTCAAAAGAGGACTGTGCAAAATGTGAACTCTGTGTTAAGATATGCCCTGCCCAAGCCATCGGAAATACGGCTGCAGAGTTTGATCATTTGAAATGCTTGGCCAAGCTTAAGGAATTTCAGAAAGAACGGCTGGTGGATCAGTATATCTGCGGCGTCTGCGTACGGGCTTGCACGGGAGAGCGCTAATGGAGATGCTCCTAGTTTTTTTCACGGTTTTAATGGGCGCCGGGGTCGGCTGGTCTATCGGTGCCAATGACGCGGCCAATTCCTTAGGTACTGCGGTGGGGTCCCGGGTATTGACCCTGCGGCAGGCCATCGTGTTGATCGCGATATTCGGAATGCTGGGGGCCTATTTTCAGGGTTCCGCTGTAGTTAAGACGATCGGCAAAGGGATTATCCCTATCCAGGAATTGGATAAACAAACTAGTTTATACATTGCATTGGTATCTTGTTTTGCGGCCTGCGCGTGGGTGGTTTTGGCGACGTATTGGAAGATGCCGATTTCCACCAGCCACTCTATCGTGGGGGCAGTCGCCGGAGCCGGTCTAGCGGTAGGGGCTCCGGTTAGATGGAAGGTGTTGGGAGATATTTTTCTTTGTTGGGTGGCCACACCTATCGGCGCGGCAGTACTCGGTTATGTTTTTTATCGGTTATTCAAGAATATCTTTTTTCGGATTGCCCCCCGTAAGTATCTGCGTCAGATAATCGCGGCTTTGATCGTTATAAGCGGTTGTTATGTGGCTTTCACCTGGGGAGCCAATGACGTGGCTAACGCCACCGGCATCATCTCCGGGGTGGGGATCATGACTCCTTCGGTCTCGGTGTTATTCGGAGGGCTGGCGATTGTCTTGGGTATTGTTACCTGGGGATATAAAGTTATCGAGACTATCGGCTCAGAAATTACGCATTTAGTCCCGATTATGGCCTTTGCCGTACAGCTGGCCAGCGCCATAAACGTTCACATATATACGCTTTTAGGAGTGCCGGTTTCCACCAGTCATTCGATCGTAGGCGCTATCTTTGGGGTGGGGTTGGTCAAGGGCGTGCGGGTAGTCAATGTGCGCATTATGCGCGAGATTACTTTGTGCTGGCTGGCTACGCCGTTTGTTTCGGGGGTAGTGAGCTTTATGATGTTAAAAATAATCCGGTTGATACGCTAGGAGGCAACAATGAGAGAAATGAGGAATATCCTGGGGTGGTTGGGGATGGCCGAAGAACAGTCTATTCTTATTGACGCGCAGAAGCATGTAGACGAAACGTATAAGACTGTAGCCTTTTTTGCCGAGGCCGTAAAGTCATATATCAATGGAGACATCAGCGCAAAATCTGTAGCTATTGCTAAGGTGCGGGAGAGCGAACACCAGGCGGATCTTTTGCGCTCCAAGATGATCTCTGAGCTTTCTGAAGGGCTGCTTTTGCCCCCGGACCGTGAGGACCTCATGCATTTTGTCCGCACTTTGGATAAGATTGCCGATTGGACTAATGGCGCGGCCCGGATACTCGGGTTCATTGAACAGCGGCTGCCCGATATCGTGTTGAAGAATGTCTCCTCGGCGACTGAGTTGATTGTTACCGCGATATCCAAACTGCAGGAAGCCATCGGCGCTCTCACCAAGAATGATCTGAAGAAAGCGCTCGCTGACTGCGAGACGGTGGATCGCTTAGAGCACGAAGCCGATGATCAGAAGAAGACGCTGATTGAGTCGATTATTCACGCCAAGCTTGAGCCGACGAATTTGCTGCTCAGCTACCAATTAGCCGAGTATCTCGAGGGGGTTACGGATAAGATCGAAGACGCGGCGGACTTCATCAAGGTTGTGGCCATCAAGTCAAAGTAGTATTAAGGGAAAGATCGGATGAGTAAAATAACTGTTTACATTAGCAGTATTACGCTGTTGTTGATATATTTGTACGCGGCCGCCCCGGTGTGCGCGGGCGCCGATACGGTCCTGCTTAAATCCGGGAAAAAAGTCGAAGGCACCATTCTTGAAAAGACTGATGAGTATGTCAAGATTGACTCTTTGGGTACGCCCGTGTATTTTGAGCGCAAGTTTATCGATCAAATCGAAGAATCCGCCCTGAGTTTCCCTTCTGTTCCGACCGCGGCAGTACATTTGAATAATGCCGAGTCATATTTACGCCGCGGCCTGCTTTATGCCCAAGAAGATGATTTTATGGCCGCCGAAGAAGAATTTATCAAAGGGCTGCAGCTGGATCCGTCGGACGCGAATATGGCGGGCGCTTTGAATATCCTTCAGGATGTCAAAAACGGTTTGTTGCCCAAGGAGTACGCGCTCGAGGTTTTTTCCGGCGCTTATTACTTGGCCTGTGAAGATTACCGGCAGGCCGCCGCCCATCTTTTAAAGGCCTATGAGCTGCGGCCGTACGATATGGATGTTTGTTATAATTTGGGCGTGGCTTATTATTCGTTCGGTGAATACGAAAAAGCGGCAGAGTATTTGGATAAAGAAGTGCGGGAGCGTCCGGAGGATGCCCAAGGCCACGGTTTGCTAGGGAGCGCTTATTATCTGCTCGGCCGTAACGATAAAGCTCGGGAGCATCTCGGCAAGGCCAAGCAACTTCTGGATGAGGCCGGCGATTCCGAGAGCGCTAAAGAAATCGAAGCTATCCTGCAAACCCTGCAACAATCTGAATCAGTCCCCGAAAGTTAATCTTAAAGATTGGTCCTACTTTCCGCATCCTTTAAGTGCTCTCCGAAATTCCGTCGGCAGCTCATACTGCAATTCCTCAGCCCGGCGAGCCGCCGGCCACGCGGCTGAACACTCGCCTTTGCGCAAATACGCCACAGCCAGATTAAAGTAGCTTTCGCCAAGATAGGGATTAATGGCGAGTGCTTTGTTGAGAACGTCGATCGCCTCGTCATACCGGCCAATTTGATTGTAGAGAAAACCCAAATTATTCTGAGCTTTAGCGTGGCTGGGATTAAGGCTTAGCGCCGATTCCAGCTCTTTTATTGCCCGGGCAATGTCGCCTTGCCGTTGATAGACCCCGGCCAGATTATTATGCGCCGACGGGCTGCGGGGTGAAGCGGCTACGGTTTTTTCCCAGAAAATAAGCGTATTCTTCCAGTCGGTGTTGCGGGTAATGGCGCGCGCGGCGAAGAGCAAAAATATTAGCGCTAAGCAGAGAATGACGGCGCGCGCGGCAATTCTATTCTGCTTCCGGCCGGCTTCGCTGATTATCCCTACAACCACGCATAATCCTATTGAGGGGATATACAAATAACGCTCGGCGATGAGGCTAGAGATGGGGGCGGGGCTAAAAGTAGGAGCGAGGAATATCAGGAATAGGGAGAAGGCCAGGAAGAGCCGGCGGGATCTGCGGAAAGTGCGGGTTAAAGTTAGCGCGAAGATGATGAGCAGGATTAGTCCCCAACGCTGTGCCGGGATAAGAAATAGCGACGGTTGGTCTTGATAAAAAGAAAGCCTCTGCGGCCAAAGCAGAAGCCCGGCGTGGGTTAAGATAGAGTAGGCCGCGCAAAAGAGCGGGTTGGTAATCTTTTCTTGCGTATCTATGGCGACAGAGGCTACCCGGGACGAGAAGACATTATTTAGCATGGTCAGCCGGACTGCGACGATAACTATAAAAGGCAGCCAATATCTCCAGCGGCTTTTAATTTTTTCGAATCCTACGTCGGAGGCGATTAGGAGTAGGGGGGTTAAAGCAAAGAAAGAGTATTGGCTGATGAGAAAATAAGCAAATATGGATAGCGCGCAACAGTAATAAGCCCGGCGTTGCCGCGGCGTTCTCGTGGCCTCGAGTGAACGGCAATAAAGCAGGTAGACTGTCAGGCTTGCCAGGCAGATAACCAGGTATGGCCGGCCGGATATCCAAGTTACGGCTTCGGTGTGAATGGGGTGGACGCTGAAGATTAATGCCCCCCAGGTGCTAGCTAGCGGGGTAAAGAGACGGCGCAAGAAGCAGTAAACCAGCAGGCAGCATAGGATGTGTAAGCCAAGGTTGATTAGGTGGTAGCTAACCGGATTTAACTTGCCGAAAGAGTAGTTAAAGGCGTTAAGGAAATTTATGGGATTAAGTAGATAGCTGACGAGTGGCTGGGTGGGGGGATTTTTGATAAAAGTATCAATATCGTCGGAGATAAAATCATTAGTCAGGGTATTGGCATAGACGGCAATGCAGGCAAGGATGATGAGCAAAGGGGCGTATTTGGCCATAGAAAAAACTCGTCATTGCGAGGCGCGCAGCGCCGAAGCAATCTTAATTTTCAGTTCATTTAAGATTACTATGATATTCTTTGGCCGTCAATGAATAACGGGACTGCGCTTTGACGGAATTTCTATGGTATAATTATGGTTATGAAAGACAGACAGTCCCGAAGCAAGAAAGTCATTCCCTACTTGGTAAGTTGTGGCCTGGTTTTTCTTACCACGCTGATTGGCGAGTTGCTTAAAAGTAGTTTTGAGCCGACCAATATCGTGATGTTCTATCTTTTGGCGGTGGTTTTTGTGGCTATCCGCTGGGGCAGCGGTCCGGCATTTGTGGCTTCGATTTTAAGTGTTTGGGCATTTGATTTTTTTCTGGTACCTCCATATTTGACGCTGGGTGTTGTAGATATCCAGTATCTTTTTACCTTTACCGTATTTTTAGTCGTTGGCTTGACGGTCAGCACCTTAGCATCTAAGGTTCGTCGGCAGGTTATGCAGCAACAGACTGAAAAGCTGCATTCGGCGTTGTTAAACTCTATATCGCATGATTTAAAAACTCCGTTGGTTTCGATAACCGGGGTCTTATCCGCGCTTTGCGACCCTAAATCAAATTTAGGCGAGCGAGATAGAAAAGAGCTAATAAATACCGCGTATGCCGAATCAGCAAGGCTTAACCGGCTGGTTAATAATCTGTTGGATATGGCCAGGCTGGAGGCCGGTGTGTTGCGGCTATCCAAGAAGCCGTGTGATGTCCGGGATCTTATCGGCGTTTGCCTGGAGCAATTGAAGGATAAAATTGGCATCCGGACCGTCAATATTGATATTCCGAAGCAAATTCCGGAGGTGTCCGTGGATATGCCTTATATCATTAAGGCGATTTGCAATCTGATTGATAATGCCATAAAATATTCTCCGGACAGTTCACAGGTTACAATCAGGGCTTCTTACGCTGCGCAAAGCGCGCGTATCGAGATACTCGACTATGGTTGCGGTATAGCCAAGGATGACCTGAAGCGCATCTTTGATAAGTTCTATCGGGTAGAAAAGCCCCGGATGGTTTCCGGCACGGGTTTGGGGCTTTGTATCTCTAAGGCTATTATCGAAGCCCACGGCGGCCGGATTCTAGTCGAGAGCGAATTAGGTAAAGGTACGATATTTTCGGTTATTCTTCCTGTGTGATAGGTAGGCCATGGCTGAAACACCAGGATTACGGCTCTTGGTAGTTGATGATGAGAAAGCAATCCGCAGCTTCTTAAAGACCTCGCTTTCGGCCTACGGCTTTTATGTCTTTGAGGCCGCAAGCGGTAAAGAGGCGCTGGATAAAGCGGTAGCTGCGCATCCGGACGTGGTGATTTTAGATTTAGGGCTCCCGGACATCGACGGTGTGGAAGTCGTAAAGCGCCTGCGTAAGCGTTCTCAAACCCCGATCATTATTTTATCAGTGAGGGATGAAGCCAGCGAGAAAATCTGCGCTTTGGATGCCGGGGCAGACGACTATCTAACTAAGCCGTTTTCCACCGGGGAGCTCTTGGCTCGGCTGCGGGCAGTGATCCGCAGGCTGGTACCCGCTGATAAAACAAGCATCTTCAAGGTTGGCGCGCTTTCTTTGGATGTGGCTAGCCGTCAGGTGATTGCCGGCGGCAGTGAAGTCAGCTTGTCGCCAATTGAGTATGATTTACTTAAGCTGCTTATGGTCAATAACGGGAAAGTAGTAACCCATCGGCGGATACTGCGTGAAATTTGGAATAAAAACGAGGATTATGAAGGAGTTCTCCATCTTTTACGGGTAACCATCAGTAATTTACGCAATAAGATCGAATCCAACCCTGACCGGCCTGCCTATATTCATACCGAGCCCGGTGTAGGCTACCGTTTACGCTCATTAGAGTAATCACCACCCCGCCAATTTTGACCTTTTTTT
Source organism: Candidatus Omnitrophota bacterium (assembly GCA_041308885.1). GTDB lineage: Bacteria > Omnitrophota > Gorgyraeia > Gygaellales > Profunditerraquicolaceae > JBFZAQ01. Next base: position 8,772 of record JBFZAQ010000136.1, read on the forward strand.
GACTTGCCAGCCTAGCCTGCCGAGCGTAGTATAAGCAGCGAGAATAAATATCTCTATATTACCAGAGTGAAATATGCTCTGGTTTTTTTATTGATGCCATGAAAACAAAATCAGTCTTTTTTGCGGTTACGGCGGGCATAGTTTGGGAAGCGGCCTATGCGTCGGTAATGATTGTTGTTGGTTTGGTTATATCATTTTTGGTAAGGTGGGTACGATGATACTTAGGCCGCAAATGGGCGAGATTAAGATTATCGGTTATTATCTGGGTCGGATTGCCTTAGGCATAGGCTTGGTGATGTTCTTGCCTTTTGTGGCTGGATTAGCTTTATTCCGCGAGATTAATCCCGCGTTTGATTTTCTGATTAGCGCCAATATCGCCGTATTTGCCGGCCTGGCCTTAAGCTGGTTGTGTAAAACCGATAAGGATTTGCACCCTGGCCCCGCCATGGTCGTCATTGCCATATCGTGGCTGGCAGCCATGGTCTTGGCTGCGATTCCTTTATTGTTAAGTGGCCATTACCGGTCGTTTCTGGATGCTTGTTTTGAGACCATGTCCGGTTTTACCACTACCGGATTAACTCTGGTGCAGGATTTAGACCATTTGTCCCGGACCCATAATCTCTGGCGTCACCTGGGGCCTTTTATCGGCGGTCAAGGGATTGCCATTGTCGCGATTTCTTTTTTGGTGGGCGGGGCAAGCGGGTCTTTCAATCTTTATGTGGGTGAAGCCCGCGATGAGAAGCTGGTGCCGAATGTTATGCATACTGCGCGGTTTATTTGGGTGATTAGTATCGTGTATTTAGTCTTAGGCACAATTGTTCTGGGGGTGGTCGGATTATTTATTGGACTAAAGCCGGGGAGTGCTTTTTTTCATGCGGTCTGCATATTCATGGCCGGGTTTGATACTGCCGGTTTTGCCCCGCAGTCGCTTAATATTCTATATTATCATAGCTGGGTTTTTGAGATCGTAACAATTTTCTTTATGGTGGTCGGTTCCTTTAATTTTAATTTGCATTATCAAGTCTGGACCGGTAATGGTAAAGAAATCGGGAAGAATATTGAAACCCGAACTTTGCTGTTAGTGGTTATGCTGGTGTCATTAATTATCCTCGCCGGATTGAAACACGTGGGGGCGTATGGCCCGGGCATGATTATGTTTCGCAAGGGATTCTATCAGCTGATTTCCGCTCAAACCACCACTGGATATATGACCATTTATGCTCAACAGTTTATTCGAGAGTGGGGGGATGTGGCTTTATTTGGGATAATTATGGCTATGGCCCTGGGTGGTTGCGCCTGCTCTACTGCCGGAGGCATAAAAATGTTACGGGTTGGCATTATTGCTAAAGCGTTAAAACAGGATATGAAGCTGATCATGTTTTCCGGGAATGCAATTGTGGTTCAGAAATTCCATCATCTGAAGACTATGTTTTTGGAAGATAGGCAGGTGAGGGCGGCCTTGATTGTTACTATCGGGTATGTGTTTATTTACGGTTTCGGGGCGTTGGTTGGCGTTGTATTGGGATATCCGATTCTAGAATCTTTTTTTGAGTCAGTTTCGGCGGCGGGAAATGTCGGACTGTCCTGCGGTATAACTGACGTCGCTATGCCAGCGATACTTAAAATCACCTATATTGTGGAGATGTGGGCCGGTAGGCTGGAGGTAATGTCGGTCTGCGCGCTGATTGGTTTTTTTGTCGCGTTGGTTAAAGGTAAGTAATGCTTATGCGTAGACTGTTATTGGGGATATTCTTTATGGGTGTATTTTGTTCAGCTTACCCAGGCTACGCCGAAGTAACCGGAAGTTTAGACTTGATCAACCGGGCCAAGGAGCATGACGGCAAGTTGGTTACTTGCCAAGGAGAAGTCATCGGTGACATTATGCCGCGCGCCGATCATGTCTGGCTGCACGTCAATGATGGATACATCGCGGTTAGCGTTTGGGCCGAGAAGGAGCTGGTTCAGGAGATTAAATATAGTGGTGATTACCGAGCTACAGGCGATACAGTCGAGGTTAGCGGCATATTTCATCGCAGCTGCCTTGAACATGGCGGCGACCTGGATATTCATGCCCAGAGGATTATCTTGCTGCGCTCGGGTGTGGTTCTGAAGAATCCTCTTACTTCCAAGAAAGCCCAAATCGGGTTGTTGGCTACATCCGCCGTAGCCTTGTTCTATCTACTGAAGATGTTTTTGCAAAGTAGGCCGCACTTAAAGCCACCAGGTTAAACCATCGCTTGAGCGTTGTCCGATATGCCCGCTTGTCTATAAACCCCTAAATATTTTCGTTAGATTCTGCCTGTCCGCGCGTCTATTACAGTAGAGAGGAGGCAATGAATATGTCTAAAGAGATCGCCACGGAAGTTATTGCTACCAGGATTCTGGAATTGCGAGGGAAGAAAGTTATGCTTGATCGGGATTTGGCTAAGCTTTATGGGGTGAAGGTTAAGAGATTGAATGAGCAAGTTAAAAGAAATCTAAGGAGATTCCCCGATGATTTTATGTTTCGGCTTACCAAAGAGGAGATTCGGTCTTTAGGGTTGCCGAACGCGACTCTGGATTCAAGGTCGCAGATTGCGACCTTGAAGCAAGGCCGAAACATTAAATATCTACCTTATGTTTTCACCGAGCATGGAGTAGCTATGCTCTCGAGCGTATTAAATAGCGAAAGGGCTATACAGGTTAATATTTTGATTATGAGGGCGTTTACCAAGCTGCGGCATATTCTTTTAACGCATAAAGAATTGGCGGCGAAAATTGAGGCGCTTGAGCAGAAATATGCTGAACATGATGAGACCATCAAAACAATATTTGCAGCAATTAAGCAGCTTTTCGATCCGCCAGGGGTTAAAGAGAAGAGATTGATCGGGTTTCGAGAAGGAGTGGCAGGGAAATGATCATTTAAATAAATTTGTTAGATTCAACCTTTTTCTGCGTCTATTACAGTAGAGAGGAGAGTAATCATGGTTGATTATATCCCAATCCAGGAAGTAACAAGCAAGATTTTCTTAATCAGGGGTAAGAAGATAATGTTGGATAGCGATTTAGCTTGGTTATACGGAGTTCAAACTAAAAGGCTTAATGAACAGGTAAGAAGAAATAAGAAACGTTTTCCCGATGATTTTATGTTTCAGTTGACCGATAAGGAAAAGGAAGAGGTGGTCGCAATTTGCGACCACCTTAAATTCTTAAAGTTTTCACCGCATCAACCCTTAGCATTTACCGAGCAAGGTATCGCAATGCTTTCCGGAGTGTTAAATAGCGATAGGGCTATAGCAGTAAATATCCAGATCATGCGGGCGTTTATTAAGTTAAAGAGAATGATGTTAACTAACGCCGACCTCAGAAGAAAGATAGAAGAAATAGAGAGCAAATACGATAAGCAGTTCGCCATAGTATTTCAAGCGATTAAGCAATTGTTAGTTCCGCCGCTGACTGGAAAGAAAAGAATAATCGGGTTTAGAGGGGAGTGAATTGGCCGTAGAATAGCCGAGTTTGCTAATGTTGATTATGGCAGAGCGGATTATTATTGCTGGTAGTGTTAAATGAATTGTTCCGCGATCCTTCTTTTCCTCGCCAAACACGGTAGGCTATCTTTGTAATATAACCAGCGCAACAATTTAATCGAATCCGTCTTGGCAAATCTTAAAGTCCATAGTGGTATTTTTCTCGTCTTGCCGCAGAAGGAATTTAGTCCGCCTTGGATATTTAACTGTCTTTTAAGAATTTGCCTAATCCAGGTTAGATGTTTTTCTGATGTAGAGTTAAATGCTGTGTAAAGACGAATAAATGTATAGCGCTTTTGTTTATAGCTTGCGTATTGGTCTTTGTAAGTAAAGATAGAACCATCACCGTCTAGGTGCCCACGTAGGAAATCCCGCATATATAAGGCAGGAATCTTTAATCTGGAAATAGACCGTGTTTTATTAGCCTTGATACCTAGCGGCGTCCATCTTTTGATATTGAGCCATCTGTGGCAATTAAGCCAATGACATATGCTAGGTCAGGCGACCATTGGCGGGCAGTAGTCATAACGAAGTGCCGGAGAAGGGACTTGAACCCCCATGAGGTTGCCCTCGGTAGCTTTTGAGGCTACTGCGTCTGCCATTCCGCCACTCCGGCATTAATTGGTTGACCAGCTAAGAAAATATGGTATATTATTGTATATTCGAAAAAGGCGTTGGTCAATATTAAAGTTGTGAATGCCGTTTTATCTTAAGAAGCGTTATTGAGGTTTAGAGCGGATATCAGAGTATCAGGGTATCAGAGGGTAGGATACCAGGATAATCAGGATATCAGGCTAGATACCTGATATCCTGATTCACTGATAACCTGCATCCTGATCTTCTGATATTCTGATGTCCGCTTTAAAGCGTTACGCAGCACGCAGTATTAGGTATATTACTGATGTTATAAATTGGGGCTGTAGCTCAGCTGGGAGAGCACTTGCATGGCATGCAAGGGGTCGAGGGTTCAAATCCCTCTAGCTCCACCATTGAAAAAGGGGGCGTTTCTGTTCTTATTCCTGAAGCTAGGAAAGAAAACAGGAGCGCTCCCTTTACGCTTACCAGCGGGTCCTGCCTGCTGCGCCACCCCGCCGTGCTCTCCGCCTGCGGCGGATGCGCGCGGCAGGGTCCCCGGCTCCGCAGTCACCCGCTGGCCAGGATGTCGGTATGATTCTATCACGCTATATAACTCTGGAGCGTTTTGTGGATATGTGTGCAAATGGATTATCTCTGCCGCGGGCTACGTTATTCAATGACGCCTGGGAGGGGTTTCCCCAACTTTGTTGGGATAAGAAATAGGGGACGTTTCTGTTTTTTTATCCGAGCTTGGCGAAAAAGCATAAACGCCACCTTTCAAAAGAAACCTTTATAGTTTATGCCAGCGGGTGACTCGGGCGTCCTCGCAGCGCGTCAGTGCAAGAGGATGCCCGAGTCAGGACCCGCTGGCCGCGTGAAGATTGTAAACTGAAGTGCGACAAAGGGAGTTAAAAAAAAGCTCCACAGATCAAAGAAAACCTGTTACTTTGTAGTTCTCACACAAACAAAGAACAG
>JBFZAQ010000137.1:0-8532 GCA_041308885.1 Candidatus Omnitrophota bacterium
CCGTGGCCTTCACCGTGAAATTGTTCTGGTTTACAGCCGGAAACATCTGCACTGTCTTGGTTGACCCGTCGAGCATAAGATACTGAATTGATACGGTCGCCCCGGACATATTGCCGCTAAAATAAAGATAATCCACCGGGTAGCTGGTCGGTGTAGTATTTAAAGCAAAATCAGTGATATCGCAATTAGCCGGAGCAGCGGCGCTGCCGGTCCAGCGGTTTGAGCCGTTAATCCGAATCCGGGTCAACCGATAAGAGTTATTCCAACTGACCACCATTCTGGCGATGGTCACGGTTTTCGACTTGGTGGTATTTTGGATCCGCGCCCCATAGAGATAACGGTATCTTGATTTTGCGGCGCCGGTCGACGGGCCAAGATACGTACCGGCGGTATCCGTCATTAAGGCATCAACTTGATTAACGCCGATAGTAAATGAATTATTGGCATCAATGGTTGTACGGCCCTCGGTAAAATATCCGTTAGCGGTCAAATCATGCAGCCGGAAATCATACAACGCCCGGTGAATCCCGGCCTCAGCCAAATACAGGCTAGCCAGGTTATTCTCCTGCGCCCGCTGATTAAGCACGCGCTGGCCGATAAAAGTGCTAATGCTTAAAAGCGCAATCGCCGCAAATACCACCAGAATAACCACGGCTACCAGCGCAATGCCGCGGTTAGCGAAAAACATTTATTTGAATTCCCCGGTTCCCGCAGTATAAGTATAAGTCGTGCCGGCAGGGCCGGTATAAGTGGTAGCCGAAGCTTTAGTCCAATCCTCAGTCACGCCGCCCTGGGCTAAGACCGTAGTAAAACAGGCATTAGCAGAACTACAGGCGGCTGTCGATGCTGAATCCAACGCTGCCGGCCAGGCTTTATTCTGGGCGTAATAAGTATGAATTCCCGAGCGTACTCCGCCTAAGATGCCTTTCTCGGCCGAAGTTTTAGCATCTTTTTGCAAATCAAAATATTTCGGGATCGCCACTGCCGCCAAAATACCCAGAATAACAATCACCATGATCAACTCAATCAGCGTAAACGCCCTGCTTTTGCTCATTACTCCTCCTTTTTTTCCGCGAAAATCTCGCGGCGGTTAATGCTTAAACAAACTCATCAAACTCCACATCGGCATAAATATGCCCAGCGCCATGCCTAAGACGGCGATGCCTAAGACCACGATTAATACCGGCTCAATCAAAGATACCAAATTATTAATCGTATAATCCACCTGGGAATCATAGTATTCGGAAACATGAAACAATAACTCATCTAACTTACCCGTGCGCTCTCCGAGAGAAACCATCTGCAGGACCACCGATGGAAAGAATCCGCTTGCCCGCATCGGCTCAAGCATGCCTTTACCTTCATTGACGCTGACTTTAACCGCATCAATAGCCCCGGCCACTACCACATTACCGCTGGCCGCCGAATTCAAATCCAATACCTGCAGAATAGGCACCCCGCTTTGTAAAAGCAATGAAGTCGAACGGCAAAAACGGGAGAGTATAATTTTTAATTGCAGCGGTCCGAATACCGGCATCCGCAAAGCCACAGTATCGATTATCAGCCTGCCCCGCGGATCCTTGCGCGCGCGCATAAAAGCATAGCCGGCCAATACTGCCAGAATCAACAACAACCACCAATAGCGGGTAAAGAGATAATGAATCCCCAATAATACTTGAGTGGGCAGCGGCAAGCGGGTGGTAAATTGATTGTACAACCGGGCAAACCGCGGGACCACTAAGGTAATTAAGAATATGAATCCGATCACAATCGAAGCTACGACCATCAGCGGATAACCGGATGCTTGCTTAATCCTCCGCCGGACCAGCTGCTCATGCTCACCCAATGATGCCAGGCGCAATAACACCTCGTCGAGCCGACCGGAAAGCTCGGCTGATTTAACCATTGAGACGTAAAAAGGATTAAACACGCGGGGGTGTCTCTGGAGGGCGGCGGAAAATGTGGCCCCGGCTTCGATATCCTGCTGAATTCCGGCAATAATTTGCTGAAATAAACGGTTACTGACTTGGTCTTTAATCGCCGCCAGGCTATCAACCAAGGAAAGCCCGGCCTTAAGTAAAGTCCAAAGTTGACGGCTGAACATGGTTACTTCCAAATCAGTAACCCGCGCCAGCTCCGGAAAAAATTTACCGGAGGGCCCGGATACTTGGGCTTCCTTAATTTGAATGAGAACTGTCCCCGACTCTTTTAGTTTAGCCGCTACCGCGCTCTGCGACTCAGCAGTCATCTGCCCCCTAACTACCCTGCCCAGCCTGTCGCGCGCCTTATACTGGAATGTCATCATACAGAAGTTATATCTCGGTTACCCGGATTACTTCTTCGGGTGTAGTTAAACCCCGGCTGGCTTTAAGAAAACCGTCATCACGCAGAGTCCGCATGCCTGCCGAACGGGCAACATGCTTGATCTCATCAGCCGAGCTCTTGGCATCCACCATCTTGCGGATCTCATCGCTCAACACCAGCAACTCGAAAATTCCGATCCTCCCCCGATACCCGGTACCCTTGCATGCCGGGCAACCTTTGCCCCGCATGAATTCAGCATGGCCGGGCTTCATCTGTTTGATAATATCCGGCGGCGGCAGGTATTTTTCTTGACAATCAGAACAAACTTTCCTGACCAGCCGCACCGCCAAGATCCCCGCCACTGAGCTGGAAACTAAAAATTGCTCTACCCCCATATCAATAAGCCTAGTCAAGCTTGAGGCCGCGTCATTGGTATGCAAAGTCGAAAAAACTAAATGTCCGGTCAGGGCAGCCTGGATGGCGATATCCGCCGCCTCCTTATCCCGGATCTCGCCGACCATAATAATGTCCGGGTCCTGGCGCAGGATGCTGCGCAAGCCGTTAGCGAAGGTGATACCCGCCTTAACGTTAACCTGGGTCTGCCGGATAAGAGGAAGCTCGTACTCGATGGGATCCTCGATCGTAATGATATTCTTCTCCATCGAACTGATAGTGCTTAAGGCCGCGTAAAGCGTAGTCGTCTTACCGCTTCCGGTCGGGCCGGTAATTAAGATTATCCCGTTAGGCCTCTGAATAAGATGCGTGAATTCTTTCAAATCTTCATCCAGAAAACCCAGCTCCTTTAACCCCATGACTACAGACACCCGGTCCAACAACCGCAGCACCACATTCTCTCCATGCAGAGTCGGAAATGAGGATACGCGGATATCAATCTCTTTATTTTCACATTTTAAGCGCACGCTGCCGTCCTGGGGCTTGCGGGTCTCGGCGATATCCAATGCTGAAATAATTTTGATTCGGGAAATTACCGCATTCTGCAGTTTCTTCGGTAATTTATGCGCCTCATGAAGAATTCCGTCGATGCGGTAGCGCACGCGCACCAGCTCCTCTTCCGGCTCGATATGGATGTCGCTGGCCCGTTGTTTAAGCGCCTCGATGATCATCAAATTAACTAACTTGATGACCGGCGGCTCCTCGGCAAATTCCATCGCCCCGGCCGGCCTGGCGGCTGCGGACGGCTTAGTCTCGAAAGAAACGATTATCTCATCCAGCGAACCGGCTACGCCGTAGTAAGAATCGAGGATCTTCTGAATGCTTTTGGGGGAAACTAGGACCGGATAAACGGTGTCGGTTTTGGTAAGATTACGAATTTGATCCTGGGCAATAACATCCTGGGGATCAGACATCCCTACGGTAATGCTATTGCCTATTTTAAAGAGAGGAACGATTTTGTAGCGGTTAACAATATTCTGGGGGACCAGGGCGAGCAAATCAGAGTCAATCAGGTAATCAGCCAGATTCATATAGTTTAACCCTAACGCATCGGCCTTGACCCTGGTAATCTCTTCTTCGGAAATTATCCCTAATTTTTCCAGCGACTTCTCGATACCCAGGCCCGTACGCTTTGACTCTTCATTGGCTTTCTGCAGCGTTTCCTGAGTTATGATACCCTGCTTCAGCAGTAAATCAACGGTATTGGCGTCCTGACCCATAGGACTAGCTAACCTCCATTTTTGTCAAAGACAAAAATTAGACTCGAGCTAATTCTAACACAACCAAGGAGTTATGCAAGATTTTTATTTCCAGCCGTTTGCCCCGGCCGGGGAATAAAGGAAGGTAACTCTGCCGGCTCCTAAGCCGTTGCCAGGGATCTGACAAAATTGGCGATATCTTTTCGGCTGCGCTCATCAACCTTAACAAAAGAAATTCCCATTCGGTAGGCAAATTCGGAGATTTGTTCGCAGTAACAAACTTCACCTAGAACTTCTACGGTTCCAAAGAAACTAATCCCTTTTTGTTCCGCTTTGCTCAAGGTAAAACGTATCCACAGATTAGTCCGGGATGCCACCTGCAATTCGCTGATGATACCGATACCGCCCTCGCTAATATCGATCATCGAAGCGCTGGCTTCTTTATCCCCGGACCGGATACGCACTTCCGGAGATTCATCCTTGCGATAGACGATGCTTAAACTGACCTGCACCCTGCCGAATTTTCGGCGTTCTTTTCCGCCGGCTGCTTTATCCATAGAGCTTATGCCTCCTCCTAAGAGATAGTCGCGATAGCCGAAGCTTGCGTCCAGCCAATTCTACCGTCAGCCCGCCTCAATTTTACCCAACCGTCCTGCTTTTGCAGGACTTCCACTAAGCTGCCCTGTCCCAGCGTAAAATACACGGTAGCATTTTCTAACGGCTCAAAGCTTACCTGAGATTCTTTAACGATCACCACCGCCCCCGCGCGTAAGTAAACGATCTTGCGCTGGAGGGCAAATCCGCAGCCCGCCATGACAATTATTAAGGCCGCGCCAAGCGCGCCGTCGAATCTCCGGACTACCGGCACAAACAATCTTAAGATTAGGCAGCCGATTATACATATATACACTACAAAAAGCACTGCTGTCAACATATTTAGCCCCAAGCTACCGGTAGCCCTGTCTATAAACCGGGCAAAGACATTGCCATAAAGGGCCGGTTGAGGAAGCCCCAAAGATTCCCGGATAAAATCAGAATTGGCTTTAATATCGCTATCGCCGGGAGCGCGCATTCGGGCTTTCTCGAAATATAATAAAGCATATCCGGAGGCGCCTTTCTTGGCGTAACAGTTGCCTAAATTATAATAAATCGCCGCGCTCTCCTGCCCCCGGCTTAAGATCTTATTATACTCGGCGATAGCATCATCAAAAGCATTCTCTTTATATAATTGATTCGCCCGCAAGAACATGGAACGAATAGCCACCTCTTCATCTTGTGCCAGTAAAACGGTTCCTCCGAGGTGAAAGCACCCTGCGGCCAGGATTAAAACTGGAACAGCCGCGCGAACTAAGAGCCGCACTTTTTGCCTTAAGCCTGGAGCCTTGAACCTGGAGCCTCTCATTGCCTCATCCTTTGTAGATTATCGATGATCTCTTCCAAATCTTGCAAGGTCGCCTGCATATCGGCCGCCCCTAATCCTGAAGCCGCATACCGTGCACGGTCGCAGCTTTGAAAAATATTGGCCACCTTCACCGCGCAATCCTCAGCTACACCGCGCGGCCGCAATACATCCTGAACTATACTGACAGTGATGCCCTGAGAAGAAAGATGAAACTTATCTCCCAAATATTCCTGCAGCGCGGCAAAAACTGCGTCATAAAATTCCGCGACTTTTCTTTCGCGGCAGTAGGCGCGGGCCACGGCCAAGGCCCGCTTAGCTTTTGCCGGCGCGCGCAGTTGACGGGCATACCGCACATCGGTCTGCAGACGTAAATTACGCCGGTAAAACCAGTGGGTTAAAATCCAGGCGCACAACGGCAAAAAAAAGGCAAAACGTAAAATCTTATTAGTATAAAGATAACTGTTCCGGGGATAGACCGCGCCGATTGTTTCTTTAATGAAAAGAACATCCTTACCCAATTGCTCGGCCGCGGCAAACGGCCGGGCTCCCGCCGGCGACTCAACGATCTTAAGCGGCTCCGGCTGCCCGCCCGGTAAAACTTTAACCGGAAACGGACCCTGCGTCAGAATCTCATATTTCTCAGTTGCCGGATTAAAAAAACTGAACTTAATCGCGGGTACCTCGCTAATATCTTCGCGCAGCGGCATAATGATTTGCTCAAAATATTTACCGTCGTTACCCGTCTTGACCTGAGGCGCATAAACTTTAAAAGCGCTGCTTTCGGGTATTAGAACCGGCGCTACCGTGCTAAAATTGCCTTTCCCCCCAATAGCAACTTTAAAAGTAATCGGATCGCCTGCCTTTACTTCCCGCGGGCCGCAAGAAGCATCCATCCGGAAATCACCGACTGCGCCATTAAACTCATCGGGCTTGCCGGTTTCCGGAAGCGGGATAATGGTCACAGGGATATCCACAGATTTAGCGTTCAACGCAGACTCTTCATACCGGCCGAAGAAGTCATCAAAAAAATCCGAAGAAAATAAATCTTCAAATCCCGACGCGGTCCGCCGCCGCCCCGCTTTCTTAACCAAAAGCGTACCCCGCAAATGAGCCGCGCCCAAGCGGTACTCTCCCGGGCGCAGCCCGAAAAAAGAAGTTGAAAAATCAATAACATTATAAACGATTCCGCCCAGCGTGTCACGGTACTGACGAGGTCCAACGTATTGCCCCAGAGAAAAACCTTCTTGATCGAATTCCGGATATTGCACCTCTTTGACTCCCACGCCGTTGAAATAAAGCTTTATGCTTAAAGGGACTTCCTCATTGACGTAGGCCCGATTCTTAGCCGGCTGAACAATCAGAAAAATATTATCATTAACGTCACCGGGTGAATCACCGGAAACTGCGGGAGACTTCAGCTGCCCAAACGGCTGCGCGGCTACCTCGATAGCCAAGATATTGGAAAGGTAGGTATCGCCTTGATACTGCAATTGAAAGGGGCCGATATTAAACGCCCCGACTTTCCGGGCTTCCAATAAATATACATGGGTCACCGAGCTGGTAACTTTTCCGTTAACCATCGATATATTAGTCGACGGGCCGTAATAACGCACCGCAAAGCCATCAATCGCGGGTAAATCCAAAGCCGGCATATTTTGGGTCCCTTCAAAGATAAGCTGAAGCTGAACAGTCTGACCCACGGCTATGTGGTTGGAAGAAACTGTGGCTTGGAAGGAAATGTCTTTGCCCAAGGCTGCGGCGGTTACAAGGAAACAGAAACACAGGCAAGACGCAAGACGCAGGACGCCTGCCTGACCGGCAGGCAGGCAGGACGCAGGAAAAATGGGGACGTTTCTATTTTTTTGCACTCTTCTCACCAATCCTTCACCGGCTCATCGCTTGAGCCTTGACGCAAATCATTGAGCTTGCCAAAAACGTTCTCTTCGTTACGATAACCCTCGAGCAATAACTTAGCCTCACTCTCAGACACATCCTCATCTTGTTGACCACTGCCATTCTCTTGTTCTTGCCCGGATTGCCGATCTTCTTTTTGAGCCTGCTGATCCTCAGATACTGACTGCCCCCGCTTTTCCTGCTCTTGCTGTTGCTGCTTCTGCGCGGATTTTTCCGACTGTTGCTGCGGCTCTTGTTGCTCCTCGCGTTGACCTTGCCGGGCCTGATCTTGCGACGATTGGTTCTCGTGTGAATTTTGCTGTTGCCGACCTTGGCCGGATTGATCCTTTTGATCCTGTTTCTGCGGCGGCTGCTGCTTCAATTTATCCTTTAACTCCCGCAGTTTCTTATCGGTAAGCTCATAATTAATCTTGGCCGCCTGATCAGCGGGAACCAGGTCAATTGCGCGCTTATACAACTTAAGGGCATCATCCAACAACTGCACTGCCCCCGGTAAATCCTCGGACTCTTTCTGAGCGCTCAACTGAAAATTAGCGTTACCCAAATTATAATATGCCCGGGATTCCAAAGCGGGATTATCAGTGGCTAAGGCCTTTCTAAAGGCATCAGCAGCCGGCCCAAACTGATTCAAATCATAAAGGCTAATTCCTTTATTATAATGAGCCAGAGCGGAATCCGGATTCTGAGCGAGGGCTTGGTTATACAAAGCCAAAGACTCATCATAGCGGCCCTTCAGGGAAAGCCGATTAGCCTTGTTGACTATTGTAGCATTATCTTGGGCGTTGGCAATTCCCAGTATGCAAAAACATAAGCAGGACGCAAGACGCAGGACGCCTGCCTGACCGGCAGGCAGGCAAGACGCAGGTTGAAGAAAGGTCCCCATTTTCCCCGCTATCTCCTCTCTGAAATGCAAGCTTCAATCAACAAACACACAACAGCCAACAGCAGCGGAATCTGGAATCTCTGCGTATAACGCTTATTCAGCTTAGCCTGAAACTCTTGCTTGGCCATCTTGAGAATGCGCTCCTGATATAAAATATCCAACCCAAATTGAATCGGATTAGCCCGGATATAACTTCCCCCCGTCTGCAAGGCAATCTGTTCCAGGAGCGTTTCGTTAAGACGGGATTTCACTACATTCCCTTCTTTATCTTTTAAATACTCTTTTTTCCCATCTACCGACAGCGCTATCAACTCGCCTTCTTTTGTCCCCACACCGATACAATATATGATAATCCCTTCATTTTTAGCATCCTGGGC
>JBFZAQ010000138.1:0-3449 GCA_041308885.1 Candidatus Omnitrophota bacterium
CCTGATACTAACGCCGAATAACGCCCTGTCTTTGGCTAAAGGCGGCTGGAGCAAGCAAGCGATAAAGGACTACGTCGTTAAGAATACGACTATCCCGGAAAACTATTATTCCCGGCTGGGTTACAAATTCAGCAGCACTGCCGACCCCTCCGGCTTCATGGGGCCGGGCGCAGACGGGCAAATTTTCCATCCCACCAAAGAGCGCCCCGAACCGGTTAAAGTATTCGTGATTGGCGGCTTCGGCTCATGGATGGGCTTTTTACAGGGCGGCCCGCCGGCGGTTACGAAGAAAATCGAGTTGCCGAAGAACTGGGCCAGGCTGGTAGCGAAGTATAAGAACGTTGTACCGACATACGTGAGGTATTAACATCTCTATATTATTATAGGCAGAGCAAAGTAAAGATATGAAGCTAACATCCAATGGGGAGGGCTCGAAATGATTTTTACTGAACAAGATTTAGCTATATTGAATAAACTTAATCTCCCGGTAAAACCCGTCGCTCTCGGTCTTTTTCTTAAGCAACCGGAAGGAATTGACAGGCTAGATGAAAATATGCCCTGCTGCAAGATGTTTAAGAGAGCGCGGGAAAGAGGCCCTTTTTATACCGATATGGAAAACCATACATGTAACGCAGCGCTGTATGCATTGGGTATGAAAGACCTTCCGCCGGCTTACGAAAGCGGACAGGTCGGCGCTGCATTAAAATTGTTTAAAGAGCCGCGTATTGCAAGCAGACTGTATTCCTTTATTCCAAAAATAGAAAAAAATACGATTAACTATGTTGCCTTTTCTACACTGGATAGATTGTCTTTTAAGCCGGATATCTTACTTCTTGCTTCGGATACCAATAAGGCAGAAATTCTTTTAAGAGCGCTGAGCTACACAACCGGGCAAATATGGTCGAGCAAGTTTATGCCTGTTCTCGGATGCGCCTGGACTATTGTTTATCCATATGTTACCGGGGAGGCAAATTATGTTATCCCGGGTTTTGAAGCCGGGATGAAAGAATTTAACGTGTATCCGGAGGGATTTGTGCTGATATCGATTCCTTTTGAGCTGGTGCCTTCTCTATTACGGAATTTAGAAGATATGCCGCTGGTTCTTCCAACATTTCAGCCGGATGGAGCAGCCTTCCGCAAACAAGTGAACATTGAATTGGGACTCAACCCTTAACCCCGGGCTTTAGCAGATTATTAAGAGTAATTCCTTGCGCGCCCCCGCTGACGATAACCGGTGTTCCGTCCCGCCGTTGAGCGCCCCGAACCTGTGCGGATATTCGTCAAGTGTGGTCGGGTTTATGGATGTAATCCATTTGTTTCCTGGCATCCACTTAGGCAGTGCCCAACATGGTTAGATGTGATTTCCTGCGTTATTCCTGGTTGGCTTTGCAACCATAGCCGGGAAAGGTCTATAATCAGCCTGTCGGTCTTAAACAGCTAATATTTTACTAAACTTTCTTACGCAATTGTTATATACTAGGATTAAATTAATCATCATGATAGTGAACAATGCCAACATAATAACGCGTTTTTTTATGAGTAATTTTTTTACTATTCTATTTCGGAGTTGTTTAAATGACTGAAAAAATTATCCAAAAGAAGGAGCAAATTATTCAGGCTGCTTATAAATGTTTTAAGCAGTTCGGATATTCAAAAACCACGTTTGGAGACATTGCCAAAACAGCTGGTATTTCTCGCGCCTTGATTTATTCCTATTTTAAAAACAAGAACGACTTATTCATTACCATGACCAAGAATTTGCATAACCATTTTCAAGCCATGTCCGCAGAAATCTTAAAGTCAGACAGCACTGATAAAGAAAAACTCTTTAAAATTATTGACGTTTGGATAATTAATTCATATCGTAATTTAAGAAACAACACTTACGGTAATGATGTACTCGATGGCCTGGTGATAGTTTCAGAGCAAACTGAAAAAAGGTTCAGGAAGCTTTTTATGAAGTCAATCGAACCGATTGCAGGAAAAGAAATGGCGGAGATAATCATTTTATCTATCAGGGGTTTGATGGACGATAGACCCCCGGTGAAAACGCTTCAAAAGCGCATAACCTTGCTTATTAATAAATTGGAATAGGGTGTTATTTATAGCGTTCCCCGCAGGCGCGGATCCAGCGCGTCTCTCAAACCATCCCCCACGATGTTGAAGCTAAAAACCACCAGCATGATGGCCAATCCGGGCGCAAAAGAAAGAACCGGAGTTGTTAGTAAATATTTATAACCATCGTTCACCATGGCGCCCCAGGAGGCCTCCGGCGGCTGTATGCCGATGCCCAGGAAACTAAGGCCGGCTTCTGCCAGGATAGCCGTCCCCAATTGAAGAGTTATCAGCACAATGATCGGCGGCAGGCAATTGGGAATGAGATGGCGTATCATTATGCGCCAGTTTCCCGCTCCCAGCGAACGCGCTGCAGTAATATAGTCGTTTTCTTTGGCAGAAAGCACCTGGCTGCACATCAGCCTGGCGTATAACGAAGTCAGGGCGATACCGATGGCAACGACGACATTTTTTAAACCCCCGCCGAGAAGCGCCGCCAGCACCAGGGCGAGTAAAATCATGGGGAAAGCCATCAGCGAGTCAATAAATCTCATGATGATATTGTAAGTCCAGCCTCCGAAATACCCGGCTATGAGTCCCAGCCAGATACCAAGAATCGCCGCGATACCTACGGAGACGACGCCTACCAGTAATGAAGTCCTGGCCCCAAAAATAATCCTGCTAAGGGTATCCCTTCCCAGCGCATCCGTCCCCAGTAGATAGGAGGTAGAAGGCTGCTGCCGAACCACATCAAGGTTCTGTTCATATGGGTCGTACGGGGCTATCAGTGGGGCGAAGATGGCGACGATAACGAAAGCCAGGATAACGACCATACCGAAGACAACAACCTTGCGACCGAGCATAACACGCATGATGTGGCCGGATCTCGGAGTTGCCTGGGTAATAATGGTATCTGCTTGAGTCATAATTCGTAGCTTCTAACTGTAACGTATCCTCGGGTCGAGCCAGCCGTAAGTCAGGTCAACCAGCAGGTTAACCACAACTATCATCGATGCAATCAGCAAAGTTATTGCCTGGATAATGGAATAATCCTTGCTAAGCAGAGCCTGCACGGAAAGCGATCCCATGCCGGGAATACTAAAAACCGTCTCGATAAAGACCGAACCACCCAGTATATAGCTGAGAGAAATTCCCATTAACGTGACCACTGGAATGAGACCGTTCTTCAGAGCATGTCTCATTACAACATTACGCTCCGTTAGTCCCTTTGACCAGGCAGTCCTGATATAGTCCTGCCGGATTATCTCCAACATGCTGGATCTTGACTGCCGCGCAATAGATGCCAAAGGCGTTACCGCCAGACAAATCACCGGCAAGATTAGATGTTTGATATTTTGCAATAAATCTTCCGACGGCGCAATATAACCGAACAT
>JBFZAQ010000139.1:0-10557 GCA_041308885.1 Candidatus Omnitrophota bacterium
ACACGCAAGCTCTGTATGGCTCTTCTTTACAAGTTTATGCGCCTCCGGGGACATCCGGCGACTGGATGGGTGTCTATGAGCATGGCCTTACGGCAGGTGGTTCTGATAGATGGGTGCAGGCCATAACTGAAAGCGGGGGATCAACTTATCAACAGTGGCAGCTGAACTCTACCGGCATCCTCAGGATGCTGGCAAATGGCATTGTGCAAGTGCTCTCCTCTGATTTGCAGGTAGTGGAAAAAGGCAAAGGTATTATAATGACCAATAGCGCCGGCACTGTGACCAAGAGAGTTCGCCTTAACGACGCTGGCAATGGGTTAATTTTCGAAGATCCATGAAATAACATAAAGGGCTCCGAAGCCTAGCCGCGCGAGTGGCGAGTATAGCCTAAGTTTGAATTAATCTTCTTGACAAAATTGCCTCCTTTGCTACACTCTCTAGATAGAGAGTAAGAGGAGGCAGCCATCTCTAACACATACCTAATCAAAGACTTAGCCAGCCTTACCGGTTATTCCATCCACACCATCAAATTTTACTTAAATATCGGTCTAATTAAGGAGATTGGGCACAGTCCAACCACAGGCTATCGCTATTTTGACGATTCCACTATAGAATTGTTGAAAAAAATCCGCCTCTTGCGTCGGCAAGGGGAGTCGTTGAAAGAGATAAAGCATGAGTTATTATAAATTATTAGGCTTAGAAAAAGAACCGTTCTCGACCAGCCCGGATCCCGAATTCTTTTATTATTCCACCAGCCACGAAGCGGCAATTAAACGGCTGGAGATCGCTATCCGGCTGCGCCGGGGCTTAAGTCTGGTGCTGGGAGACGTAGGTACCGGTAAAACCACGTTATCCCGGATGCTCCTCAATATCTTTAAAGATGAGCCGGATTATGTTTTTCATATGATTTTGGATCCCAGCCATAAAACTGAATTTCAATTTTTGCTAAACCTGGTGAATATTTTCGGGATTACCCCTAAATTTAAATCTACTCTGGATTTTAAAGAAGCCTTGGAGCGCTATTTGTTTCAGAAAGGCGTGGAAGAAAATAAGACGGTGGTTCTTTTGATCGATGAGGGACAGAAGATTACCCAGGAGAATCTGGAGGTCCTGCGGATGCTGCTTAATTTCGAAACCAACGAATTTAAGCTGCTCCAGCTGGTGATTATGGCTCAAGTTGAATTTTTAGGTCGGGTGCGGCGGATCCGAAACTTTATGGACCGCATTGCCTTGAAATATACGATTAATCCTTTAGATCAAGCCGAAACCAAGAAACTTATTGAATTCAGATTAGCTCAGGCCGGATATGCGCAGGGTCAGCCTCTGTTTACGGATGGTGCGATTCAGCTGGTGCATCGCTTAACCCAGGGGTACCCGCGGATGATCGCCCGGGTCTGCCATGATGCCCTGCAGCAGGCAGTGATGCATGAGCGCAGCATTATCGATGAGGAGATGATTAATAATTCTATTGCCGAGGAAGTAAGCGTATGAGTCCCGGAAACGCGCCTGAAGAAAAATTACTGCGGATGATTCGCGGAGATCGGCAAAAGACCGTTAAGGCCGCGTCTGTTCCGGTAACGGCGGCGCAGGCAGTTACGCAGAATGTTAAAGCAGCCAGGCCCGAGCAGGGGCTGCGTTTTAGAGTTTGGTCCTGTTTGTCCGGCATGAAAGCCAAGCGTGCAATACTTAGCGCGGCGTTTATGCTTGCGTTGTGTTTTTTTATAGCCACGCTGGCCTATTCGCTATTCGGTTTACGAAACGTGCCTATGCCGTCGGTTAATACGGTTAAAGGCATGACTTCTAATGCGGCAGCCGTTGCTTCGACGCGGATAAAGCCGTTGGAATCTTATCTGCAGTCGGTAGGTGCGCATTCGCTTTTCAGCGCGCAGATGAGCAGCCAATCGGTAGCTGCGGCCGCCAACGTTAATATAAATTTAAGCGAGGAGATTAATTTAGTGGGGATTATTATGGGTGATGCTCCTCAGGCGGTGATCGAAGACAAAAAGAATCAGAAGACTTATTATGTCAATAAAGGTCAATTTGTGGGCGATAAACAAATTGATGATATACAATCCGGGAAGGTCATCATACAATATAACGGCCAGCGATACGAGTTGTTTTTGTAGCGGCCCCTTCGGGAGGATGAATGAAAATTAAACTGGTTGTTGCGGTAGCAATGTGCTTAGGTTTGACAGCATCCGGATTGATCTGCGCCGAAAACGGCATAGATGACCGGGGAAGCGGCGGCAAGATATCGCTGGATATTAAAGGTATGGATGTTAACGATGTTTTAAAAATGCTGGCGGCTCGGGCCGGCTTGAATATCGTCTTGGGCAAAAACGTGACCGGACGCTCCACGGTGTTCCTTAAAGACGTGGATGTCCGGGATGCTTTTGAAATTATTATTCTGGCTAACGAGTTAGCCTATGAAACGCAAGGCGGTATTATCAATATTATGACTCAGCGGGATTATGAGACGCAGCATGGAGAGCGTTTTCAGGATAAGAAACAGGTTAAGACTATCCAGCTTAAATACGCCAAGGCGGCGGATTTATCCCGGGCTTTAACCCAAATTAAGACTACTGTCGGCCGGGTCATTGCCGATGAAGGCTCGAATACGCTATGTCTCATTGATACCCCGGGTAAATTGGGTGAGATGGAAGCGTTCATCAATAGTACTGATTTACCCGTACAGACTAAAGTTTATAATTTAAATTATGCCCAGGCTGATAAGTTAATGCCGAAGATCCAAGAGGCCCTGACCAAAGGGGTGGGGGCCATACGGATGGATGAGCGTACTAACAAAATCGCGGTCACCGATTTTCCGGCTAAATTGGAAGAGCTCAATCAAATCATCAGCGCTTTCGATGAAAAGACCATGCAGGTGGTTATTGATGCTCAGATAGTCGAGATTAGCCCCAGAAAAGATTATTTCTCCGCCGGTGTTGATTGGGATTATTGGTTGAGGAAGAATGTGCGTCTTACCGGTGCTTTGCCGGCCGCTGGCCTTACCGACGCCGCTATCATTCCCAACGTGCTTTCTTTTGGCGTAGCCGCGGCGGATCAAGAGGTGGGCTCCGTCAGCCAGTATAAATCAATTATTGATGCCTTACGGGTAATTGGTGAAACTAAAATTTTGTCCAGCCCGCGGGTAATGGCGCTGAATAATCAGGAAGCGAAAATTATGGTTGGTACTAAAGACGCCTACATTACTTCTTCGACTTCTCAAACCGGGGAAACCGCAATTACTTCGCAGAGCGTTAACTTTGTGGAGGTGGGGATTAAGCTTTACGTTACCCCGACTATTAATCGGGACGGTTTTGTTACTATGAAGATCAAGCCGGAAATAAGCTCGGCTACCCGCACCAGCATAACCTCGCAGGGCGAAGTAACCCAGATTCCCATTGTTACGACTTCGGAAGCGGAAACCGCGGTTATGGTTAAAGACGGCAGTACGATTATCATCGCGGGTTTAAAAAAAGATAAATATGAGCGCGAGGTAAAGAAATTCCCGGTTCTAGGCGATATCCCGCTTATAGGGTATGCCTTTCGGAATACCCGTGATGAGAAGACTAAGACTGAATTGGTGATTTTTCTGACTCCGCATATCGTATCCGGCGAGGAGAATATTGCCTATACCAGTTTGACTCAGGATAAGGATATCGAATATATCCAGGCTCAAACACAGGCTCCGGAATCGGTGCAGTTGGGTCGGTCCCAGCAGTATTCGGACTATTTGGCCGAGCTGTTTGATAAAATCAAGATTGCCTCGAGGGTGATTAGTCAATCCAGCGAACGCGCCAAGGGGCGGATTCAAATGGCTTTTACCTTAGGCTCGGACGGCTATCTGGTTGATGAGCCGCGGGTGGTCAAAACCAGCAATGAACAAATAAATCTAATGGCCCGGGAGTCAATTAAAAGCGCTCAGCCATTTGCGCCATTTCCTCCGGAAATAGACAAACAGAAAGAAACCTTTAACGTGAAGCTGACCTTTGAATAGAAAGGAAGATGGATGGCCAAGTTATTAATTGTTGATGATGAGAATGATGTGCGGGAATTTGCCGCCAATTTTTTCCGCAGACGCAAGGTGGATGTAGTGACTGCCGCTAATGGGGAAGAGGCCTTGAATATGCTGGACACGCAGAAACCGCATCTCATCCTTTTGGATGTGATGATGTCCGGTATCGACGGTGTGGAAACTCTGCGGCGGATGCGCACAAAAAATAAGGATGTCCGGGTGATCATGGTTACGGGGAGAAAACCCGAGGAGAATAATACCTTTAAGTTATGCAGCGAATTGGGGGCGTTGAATTACATTCATAAGCCCCTCGAGCTCGATGAGCTCGAACAAGTTGTTATGACAGAATTAAAGTCAATAAACGGAGTTCTAGAACCTAAAACCTAAAACCTTTCTATATGGCTATTGACTATAAAAAAGAACTCGAGAGCGCGGCCAAGAACATGATTATGATCCATGAGCCGGATCTCTTAATTAAAATGATTGTCCGGACTATCGTCCAGAAGGTGCGCGTCAGCCATGCTGCGATCCTATTGCAGCAGAAAGAAAAAAATTCGTATTTGTTGACGGTATCGCGCGGCCGCTCCGGGGTGCGGATTCCTCCGGCCTTTGCCCGTATGGACAAGGATAATCCCCTGATCCGGATATTTCTCGAGGGGCGTAATAAGAAGCTTTTTAATAATGACGGGGTTTTGGTATATGGCGAAGCTCAGAAGCTGCTGAAGAAAAAAATTCCTGCCGATAAAAAAGAACTTTTGCGCCAGGCCCTTTATCAGATGGAGCTTTTTGGTACAGTGGCCTGTATTCCCAGTTATTACAGTCAGGAGTTACTGGGTATGCTGTTGTTGGGGGACAAAAATGACGGCAAGCGGTTTTTAAGAGGAGAGTTGGATTTTTTTCTGGCTTTGTCTTCGGATGTGGCTATGGCTATACGCAATGCCCAGTTGTTTAGAGAGTTGGCGTATGAGATCGACCGGAAGAACCGCTTATTTATTCATACCACGATAGCTTTGGCCGCGGCGATCGAAGCTAAGGATAATTATACCCATGGCCATATCGGGCGGGTGACCGCGCTTAGCCTGGAGATAGCCCGTAAGCTGGCCTTGAGAAATAAGCTTGCTCAAGAAGAAAAGTTCATGCATTTTTTACAGATTGCCAGCCTCTTGCATGATATCGGCAAGATCGGTATACCGGAATCGATTCTGAATAAAGAAGGATCGTTAAGCGATGACGAGCGTAAAAAGATGCAGGAACATCCGATGATCGGCACTATGATCCTGCAGCCTATTCAGGAATTAGAGGATGCGCTGCTGGGAGTGAGGTATCATCATGAGCGCTACGACGGCCAAGGTTATCCCGAAGGGCTTAAGGGTGAACAAATTCCGTTGATCGCCTCGATCATAGCGGTCGCCGACTCTTTCGACGCGATGACTACGGATCGGCCATACCACAAGGGATTCACCAAGGAAGAAGCTATTGACGAAATCCGTCGGTCGAGCGGAACGCAGTTTAATCCTCAGATCGCCGCAATCATAATCGAACTTTTTCAGGAAGGTAAGATTTAGCCTTGAATTCCTCCAAGCGCATCCTATTGATGTATATTTCCGAAGTTTCCGGGCATCACCGGGCTACCCTGGCTATCGAGAAAGCCCTGCGCGCAATCTCTCCCCATTTAGGAATCGGGAATATCAACGCTTTTAAGTATACTAATCCTATTTCCGAGAAGGTTATCAACCGGCTGTATTTAGGCATTATTAAACGGACGCCTCAGATTTGGGATTATCTTTATGATAATCCGGAAGTGATGCAGAATATTCAGAAGCTTAAGGAGACTATTCATAAATTCAATACCCCGAAATTACACCGCCTTTTTGCCCGGTTCCGGCCGAATGTGGTCTGTTGCACTCAGGCTTATCCTTGCGGCATGGTTGCTGATTATAAGAAGACCTATAATTCATCTTTGCCGTTGGTGGCGGTTTTGACTGATTACGCGCCGCATTCGTACTGGGTCTATGATATGGTAGATTATTATATTGTTCCTTCGGACGATGTGGCTGTCCGGCTGGCCCAAAAAGGCGTCAGCTGGGATAAGATCAAACCCTTGGGGATACCTTTCGATCGGGATTTCAATGTCCCAGTAGATGCCCGGGCAGTATACAGGAAGCTGGGTTTAGATGTCAGTAAGCCGGTCATCTTGATTATGGGGGGAGGCCAGGGGCTGGGGCCGATCAATAAAATTGTCAAGCAATTGGAGAAAGTACCGGTTGATTTCCAGGAACTCATCGTTACCGGAACGAATAAGCGGCTGTACAAAAGCCTGGTGAGGAGAGCTAGGCGTTGCCGAAAAAAGATCCATCTGTTTAAGTATGTAAATACGATCAACGAATTTATGAGTATTGCCTCTTTGATTATCACTAAGCCGGGAGGTATTACCACTGCCGAGGCGCTTTCTAAGGGGCTGCCGATGATAATTATGCAGCCGATCCCCGGGCAGGAGGTTAACAATACCGTGTTTTTAACCGCCCATGGGGCAGCCTTGAAAATCGAAGATATTGCTCAGATACCGCGCATAATTTCTGATTTACTGTTGAACCCCTTGACGCTGTCGCATATTTCTCAGGCTGCGGTGCGCATTAGTAAGCCGCTGGCCTCCGATGATATCGCGCGTCTTCTGTTGGGCCTTATTCATGCCTGATTATATTCTTTATCGCGTAGGCCAATTTCTGGCAATGTCAGTGCCGCGCCGGCTCGCTTACGCTTTGGCGGTTTTTTTCTCCGATGTGCATTATCTTTTTGCCCAGCGGGACCGGGACTCGGTCGGCGAAAACCTCAAAGCTATTTTTCCTCAGAAAAGCCGTCAGGAGATCGCCGGCATCCGCCTGCGCATGTTCAGGAATTTCGCCAAGTACCTGGCTGATTTTTTTCGCTTCGAGAAATTGAATCTCCGGTTTGTTCAGGAGCGGGTTAACGTAGAGAATTTTCATTATATTGAAGAGTCGCTGGCTTTGGGCAGGGGAGTTGTTACTGTTACCGCTCATTTAGGAAATTGGGAACTGGGCGGGGCGATCGTGGGCATCTTGGGCTATCCGTTGTGGGCCGTAGCCTTATCTCATAGAGATGGACGGGTCAACGATTTTTTTAACGCTCAACGTAAAAGCAAGGGAGTTCATATTATTCCTCTGGGTAAGGCCGTGCGCCAGTGTTTATCCGTGTTAAAAGATAATCGTATTTTGGCTTTGGTGGGTGATCGAGATTTTGCCGAACGCGGGATGATTTTGCCTTTTTTCGGCCGGCCGGCCCATTTTCCCGAAGGTCCGGCAGCCTTTGCGTTAAGGACCGGGGCGCCCATCGTTCCCGGGTTTACGCTGCGCAATCCCGATGATACGTTTACTTTACGTTTTGAAAAACCCATCGATTGCGCGCCTTCGGGCAATACCGAAAAAGATACCCGGCAGATTATCACCCGGTATAAAGAAGTGATGGAAGAGTTTATCAAAAAATTTCCCGATCAATGGTATATGTTCAAGCGTTTTTGGATCGATCCGCCTGATAAGAGGTAGTTTTTTGCCGATGAAGACGTGTGTGATTATCCCGACCTATAATGAAGTCAAGCATCTGGGTTCGCTTCTTCATGAGGTCAAGAACTATCTGAGCGATATTATCGTGATTAACGACGGCTCATCCGATTCCACGGCGCAAGTAGCTGCTAGCTGCGGGGCGGTGGTAATCACGAATCTGCATAACCAGGGTAAAGGCGCTTCCTTGATCAAGGGGTTTGCCTATGCTTTGGAAGCCGGTTTTGAAAGCGTTTTGGTTATGGATGGCGACGGCCAGCATCGGCCGCAGGATATCCCTAAGTTTTTGGCGGCCGCGCAAGATGCTTCGTGGGGATTAATTGTTGGCAATCGTATGCATGATCCGCGGCATATGCCCGTAGTCCGGCGTTTAACCAACAGCATCATGTCCTGGTATATTTCGCGTATCGTCGGCCGTAGTATCCCTGATTCTCAATGCGGTTTCCGGATGATCCGTAAAGAAGCTCTTTCGCGGTTTAACTTTTCTACTACCAAGTTCGAAATCGAAACTGAAATGTTTATCGAAGCTGCCCGCTTGGGTATTGCTATTGTTAGTGTTCCTATCCAAAGCGTCTACCAGGACGAAAAAAGCCATATTAATCCTTTTACTGATACCGTGCGTTTTTTTAGGTATATGTTTCGACGGGTATGGACTACGAAATCCTAAGGAAGCGGATGATTGATGAGCAACTGCGTGTCCGCGGGATAACCGACGTTCGGGTGCTGGAGGCTATGGGGCGTATTCCTCGAGAGGAGTTTGTTTCCGGCCAGGCGCAGGGTAGCGCCTATGCCGATCATCCTTTGTCAATTGGCTGCGATCAGACCATTTCCCAGCCGTATATTGTGGCATTGATGACTGAGCATCTGGATCTAAAAGGCCAAGAGAAAGTGCTGGAGATCGGCACCGGATCAGGGTATCAAACGGCTATTCTAGGGGAGTTGGCCGCGCAAGTCGTGAGCGTCGAGCGGTCAGCGCAATTAGCAGCGCAGGCGCAGTTGCGCTTGGAAGGTTTGGGTTATCGCAATCTGAAAATAAATGTCGGCGATGGAACATTGGGATGGCCCGCAGAGGCGCCCTTTGACCGAGTTATGATTACCGCGGCCAGCCCCTGCGTGCCGCTGCCGCTAGTGGAGCAGATGCGCGATGATGCCTTGATGGTGCTGCCATTGGCAGATGCGTTTGGGCAGATGTTGACGGTGGTTGAGAAGAAGCAAGGCGTCTTGGAATCGCGGGCAGTTTGTGCGTGTGTGTTTGTGCCGTTGGTGGGGAAGTATGGGTATAATAGATAAATTCAAAATTCAAAGCTCAAAGCTCAAGGCTCAAAGATAGACCTATATTCAGATGAGGCAGAGAATAGCTAAAATATTTGTTTTACTGATGGTGGTGTGTTGGGGGCGGGGATATTGTGCTCAAGTGAGGATAGTATCCCTAGCGCCGGCTACTACGGAAATTTTGTTTGCTTTAGGATTGGGTGAGGAGATCGTGGGTAATACTGTTTTTTGTAATTATCCCGAGGAGGCTCAGCGTGTTTATAAAGTGGGGACATTTTCTGAGCCGAGCATTGAAAGAATAATCGCGCTTAAGCCGGATATTATTTTTGCCGCCGGCTTAGAGCAGTCGCCTGCGGTTACGCAGCTGCAAGAACTGGGGTTAAAGGTAATCGTCAGCGATCCGGAAAACTTATCCGAACTTATGGAATCTATAGAAGAGATCGGCCGGGTTACGGGAAAAGCACCTGAAGCTAAAAAGCTGGTTAAACAAATGCGTGAGGAGACCGCCAGCTTACGCGAGATTGTCGGGCTTATACCTGAAGAAAAGCGATTAAAGGTCTTTCTGGAAATTTGGTTCGATCCGATCATGACTGCGGGTAAAGGGGCTTTTGTGGATGAGCTTTTATCGATAGCCGGAGGGATCAATATTGCTTATGATGCCCCTCGGGCCTATTCTCGGTTTTCGGCTGAGACTGTTGTCAAGCGTAATCCGGATGTAATCATATTGGGGTATATGGGCCAGCCGCACGCGCAAGATTCAGTTGCCGGACGTCTCGGCTGGCAGGGTATCCAAGCGGTTAAAAATAAGCGGATTATTTGCGATATTAATCCGGATTTGATACTGAGGCCCGGGCCTAGGGTTGTTGAGGGGATGAGAAGTATTTATAACAGTTTATATGGATATAAAGGAGCTTCATAGTGGCTATTCGACCGTTGGGTGAATTGGGGGTCCGGTCCGGTAAATCTGTCCGGATCAGGCTCATGGTAGTTTTGTTTATCGTCTGTTGCGCAGCCGTAATCGTCGGCGTGGGTTTGGGCGCGGCCAAGATGAGCTTGTCTGAACTTTTCCAAGATCAGAATCGGCAGATACTTTATCTTAGAATGACTCGTGTAATATTAGGATTGGTCGCGGGTGGAGGGTTAGCGGTTGCGGGGGTGATCTTCCAGGGCATCTTGCGTAATCCTTTAGCCGAGCCTTATGTATTGGGGGTTTCGAGCGGTGCCGGCTTGGGCGCTGTATTGGCGTTATATTTTAATCTTAGCCTGCGGGTGTTACCCTTGGCATCATTTTTAGGGGCATTATGCACGATGGTTATTGTGTATAATTTGGCCAAGGTTAACGGTAAGGTTACCACCCAGGGCTTGCTCTTGTCAGGCGTGATCGTAGGGGCAGTTTTTTCCAGTTTGTTGCTTTTCTTCGTTTCTTTATCGCCGAATGAAGCCATGCATGGGATTACCTGGTGGCTGCTGGGTAGTTTGCAGGTCTTTAATTTTAAGCTTTTGATAGTGGTGGGGGCGCTAATCGTGATAGGTATCGCCGCAGCTATTTATTTTAGCCGGGATTTAAACGCCATAAGCCTCGGTGAAGAAGAGGCGCAGCACTTGGGCATTGATGTAGATACGGTTAAGATGATTCTTTTTGTAGTAGCATCTTTGATCACGGGCAGCATAGTTTGTACTTGCGGGATTATC
>JBFZAQ010000140.1:0-6988 GCA_041308885.1 Candidatus Omnitrophota bacterium
CCGTCGAAACCTTGACCATCACCACCTACTATCCCAGCCCGTACGGGGTGTATAATGAAATGCGGGCTAATAAGATGGTGATTGGAGATACAAGCGCTACGTCCACCGCCGCGCCGTCTGACGGAGCGGTTACCTGTAAGCCGTCGGCACAGCCTGCCGCTTACTCCGAAGGGACTCTTTATTATGATGACTCCGAACATAAGTTTAAGTACCGCGATCAATCTAACTGGAAGGATTTTGGCGCGGCAGGGTGGTATGTCCCCGAGAGCGTGATCCGAACCACAGCCACACATAATGGTAATTTTGGCGGATATCAAGGAATGTATGCTTGGATTCAAACAAATGGTTGTCCTGGATACCACGTATGCGAGGATACTGAAATCACCAGGTATTATCAATTACACGCCACGGGAACCTTACGAGGTTGGGTTAACGCATCCGAAAGCCAATATACCAATGCCGGCAGCGTCCAAATATACACTAACGACTGTGTTGGTTGGACAAACAGCATCTTTGCCGCCGGTACCAAGTTTGGTCACATTCTGAACAATTTCTATCTTTACATAGCAGACTGTGATGGTGCGGAATATGTATTGTGTTGTAAATGATTTATGCAATCATTAATCAACCAACACTTGATTTATCAAGATCGTTTGTCTGCGTTAATGATGCTCTAGATGAAGAGAGCGTAAAGTTTATAGTTTTGAAGCTCGCCATCTTTTATTTTTGACTTTAAGTTCTAAGCTATTATCATGGAAAAGATTATTATATTTGATACGACGCTGCGGGATGGAGAACAGGCACCCGGGGCTTCTTTGAATTTGCAAGAGAAGCTGGAGGTGGCCCAGGTGCTTTTGGCATTAGGAGTGGATGTTATTGAGGCCGGGTTCCCCGTTACATCCAAGGGCGATTTTGCCTCGGTTACGGCTATTTCCAAGGCGGTCAAAGGCCCGGTTATCTGCGGCTTGGCCCGCGCCGTGAAGAAGGATATTGAAGCAGTAGCTGAAGCTACCCGCGCGGCCAAGAAGTCGCGGATCCACGTGTTTCTGGCCACATCTAAAATTCACATGCAATATAAGCTTAAAAAAGCCGAAGAGGAGATTCTACGTCTGGCGGTAGAAGCCGTGGCTTACGCGCGGAATCTCTGTCCCGATATTGAATTCTCTCCCGAAGATGCCTCGCGCAGCGACCGCCAGTTTTTATTTAAAATTCTGGAAGCGGTTATCGCTGCGGGCGCTGCCACGGTGAATATCCCGGATACCGTCGGCTACACCGAGCCGCAAGAGTACGGCTCATTGATTAAGGCAATTAAGGATAATGTGAGCAATATTGATAAGGCAGTAATTTCCGTGCATTGCCATAATGACCTTGGGCTCGGGGTAGCCAACTCCCTGGCCGCGATTAAGAATGGGGCGCGGCAAGTTGAGTGCACAATTAATGGTATCGGTGAGCGGGCCGGCAATGCCTCGCTGGAAGAAATTGTTATGTCTTTGGCGGTACGTAAAGATATTTATCAGGGCTTGACCACCAATATCAATAAGCAGCAGATTTATAATGCTTCGCGCCTGGTCAGTAAATTGACCGGTTTCGTGGTAGCTCCCAATAAGGCGATTGTCGGGGGAAATGCGTTCCGTCATGAGTCCGGCATTCATCAGGACGGGGTATTAAAGGAGCGTTCTACTTACGAGATCATGCGTGCCGAGGACGTCGGGTTTACCGGAGAGGGTTTAGTCCTGGGTAAACATTCCGGCCGGCATGCGCTTAGCGCAAGACTGCACAAGCTCGGGTTTAAGTTGACCGATTCCGAGCTAGATAAGGCCTTTATCCGGTTTAAGGAGTTGGCCGATAAAAAGAAAGATATCTTTGATGACGATTTGCGCACGATTATTGAGGATGAGATTAAGATCCAGGAGCCGGTTTGGAGGTTGAAGCGGTTCTCGGTTGCCTCGGGCACTGATACTTCTCCTCAGGCCGTAGTCGTACTGACCAAGAAGAATAAACCTTTTGCGGCTGCGTCGAGCGGCGACGGCCCGGTGGATGCTTGTTTTAAGGCTATTGATAAAGTTATCGGCGTGAAAGTTGTGCTCGAGGATTTCCGTCTTGAGGCAGTTACCCGCGGCAAGGACGCGCTGGGAGAAGCGAGTCTAAAGTTGCGGATTAAAGATACGCCGGCCTCCGGCCGCGGGTCAAGTACCGATATCATCGAAGCGGCAGTCCGGGCATACCTAGACGCGATTAACAAGATTGAATCCCGCTAACGAAGGAAATGACCAATTGCCAAATTCCAAACCCCAATGAATTACCAATGACCAATGCCCAATTGGGATTTGGCCTTTGGGATTTCATTGGGATTTGGTCATTGGGATTTGGTCATTAATTAGTCCTAATGTCTTCTTCCCAGACCTACGGCCTCATCGGTTATCCCGTCAAACACTCGCTCTCGCCCGCCATGCACAATGCGGCCTTCGCGTCCCTTTCGATCAACGCCGAATATAAATTATTTGAGCTAAGCGTTCATGAGCTTGAGCCTTTTATGCTGGCTTTGGCCAAAAGCGAGATCCGCGGCATCAACGTAACCGTCCCTTACAAAGAAAAAGTCATCCCCTATTTGTATATCATCTCTGATGAGGCTCGTCTGATCGGGGCGGTGAACACGATTAAAGTTACTGACGGTAGGCTGCAGGGTTATAATACCGACGGCGAAGGGTTCATCGCGCATTTGAAACAGGAGGCAGGTTTTAATCCGCGCGAAAAAAATATAGCCGTGCTGGGCGCCGGCGGAGCAGCCAAGGCGATTGCCGTTTGTTTGGCCAAAGAGAATCCTTCGCGGATTTCTCTCTACGATATTGACACGAAAAAAGCGCAGGATCTGGCCAGCCATATTATCGATAATGTCGGGTTTAGCCGGTGCCAGGCTGTAGATTCCACTGCCGGTCTACAGTTAGGAGCAGCCGACTGCTTGATCAATGCCACACCCGTCGGCATGAAAGCGGATGATCCGTGTCTAATTGATAAAAATGATTTACATAATGAGCTCTTCGTATATGATGTTATCTATAATCCGCAAGAAACCCGGTTGTTGGCGCTGGCTAAAAGCCGCGGCTGCCGCACATCCAACGGACTAGGGATGTTATTGCACCAGGGCATGCTGGCATTCCAGATCTGGACGGGCCAAAAAGCGCCTTTAGAAATAATGGTTGACGCTCTTAAAAATGCTTTGCTAAAACCTAAAACCTAAAACCTACGGAGTAGGAATGCTCGAGAAAATTTTATTCTTTATTCTTGGTTCCCTGATCGGCAGCTTTTTAAACGTCTGCATCTATCGTCTGCCTTTGGAGCAGTCCGTGGCCAAGCCGGCCCGCTCATTCTGCCCCGGCTGTAAGAAAACTATTCGCTGGTTCGATAATATCCCGGTAATCAGCTATCTTATCCTGGGGGGCAAGTGCCGCGACTGTAAAGTTCGGATATCGCTGCGCTATCCCTTGGTGGAGTTGATAACTGCGGGCACATTTTTATTATTCTATACCCGCTACGGTTTAAGTTATAATTTCTTTTACTATACCCTTTTTACCTGCGGCCTTATCGTGGCTACTTTCGTGGATATCGCTCATCGGATTATCCCCGATGAGATCTCCGTAGGCGGAATCGCGGTAGGTTTTTTATTAAACGCGTTTATAGGCCTTAAGCTAAAACCTATAACTTATAACTTAAAACCCTTACTCGATTCTTTGCTCGGAATTCTAATCGGCGGCGGAATCATTTATCTAACCGGGTACCTTTTTGACCTGGTTTATTTTAAACTACTGAAACGCCCCCCGATTCAGGGAGAGACAGAGTCTATGGGCGGCGGAGATGTGAAGCTGTTGGCGATGATCGGGGCTTTTTTGGGATGGAAGAATGCGGTGATCGCTTTTTTCCTGGCTCCGTTTCTGGGTCTGATCCTGGGTATTGTGAATTTAGTCTCCAAAAAGGACCACACTATTCCCTATGGGCCGTTTTTATCCATCGCTGCGCTTTTGGCCCTTTTCTTCTCGTATAGAATTCTGGGGTTGTTGATTGTTTACTAGCGCCAGTCATTCTGACAATATATGAGGGCTCTATTTTATGTCTGAGCAATTTCGCGGTGATAATTTATTGTCTAAGATCTCCGGGAGGCAGTGGCAGAAGATCGGGGTGCATAAACGATCCGGAGTATTGACGCCTTTATTTAGCGTATATTCCCGGCAGAGCGCGGGCCTTGGCGATATAGGAGACTTACGGCTGCTGATCGATTGGTGCCAAAAGACCGGAAATTCCATCTTGCAGCTGCTCCCGATGAATGAGATGGGCTCGACATTCTGTCCTTATGATGCCATAAGTTCTTTTGCTCTCGAACCTTTATATCTTAGTTTGGCTTTTTTTTCCGCTGAGGATCAGGCCTTTTGCTCCCAGGGCCTGGCACAGCTGAAGAAAAAATTTCCCTGTGGCTCCCAGCACGTTGATTACGGCCTGAAAGAGGAAAAATTAGGTTTATTCCATAAAATATTTCAGCGGCAAGAAGCCCAGCCTGCGGATAGTTTCGGCCAATATATCGCCGGCCAGGAATATTGGCTCAATGATTTTGCCTTGTTTAAGGTCCTTAAAGATTATCATAACGGCTTGCCGTGGTACGAGTGGGGAGACGAGTTTAAGCATAGGGATGGCGCGGCGCTGGGGTCATTCCGCAAAGCCCACGAGGCCCAGATGCGGTTTCAGATGTGGCTGCAGTGGCAGCTTAATTTACAGATGAAGCAGGTTAAAGAATACGCCGTCAAACGCAAGGTGCTGATTAAGGGGGATTTACCCATTTTAGTCTCTCGGGATAGCGCTGATGTTTGGGCCCATCAAGATTATTTTAAGCTGGATTTTGCTTCGGGCGCCCCGCCGGATATGTATTGCGCTAAAGGGCAGCGCTGGGGTATGCCGCCGTATAATTGGGAGCGGATTGCCCGGGACGGCTATGTGTACGCCCGGCAAAAGCTGGTTTACGCCGAAAATTTTTATGACTTATTGCGCATCGATCATGTGGTCGGCCTATTTCGCTTATGGAGCATACCTTATCATGACCCGACGGAGAATCAAGGTCTGCACGGTTTATTTGATCCGCCCGAGGAAGACAAATGGGGCCCCCAAGGCCGGGAATTATTAACTATGATGATTCAAGGCACGAGTATGCTTTTATGCGCGGAGGATCTGGGTACTATCCCCCCGGTTTGCAAGGTTACTTTGGAAGAACTGGGAATTCCCGGCAACGACGTGCAGCGTTGGATTAAGGATTGGAATACGCGCCATGATTTTCTGGCGCCCGCGGAGTATCGTTTTCTGTCTGTGGCGATGCTTTCTACTCACGATACCACTAATTGGGCGGCCTGGTGGGAGAATGAGGCCGGGACTATTGATGAGATGCTTTTTTTGCGCAAGTGCCTCCAGCGGGGGATTGAGTATAATCATGTCAAAGACGCATTATTCGATCTGGCCCGTTCCCGTCATGCCCGTCTGCGCTGGCTTAAATCCGTTAATTCGGCAGGGGCGCTGGCTTCTATTCTCGGCCGGCCGGCGCGCGAGATCGGCGATTTTGTGGAGCTCTATGTGAATAGTTTTGAAGAGAAAGAAAAGTTATGGAAGCTCTTAGGCAATCGCGGGCCGATGCGCGAGCGGGCAGATACCGAGAGCATTCATCGGGCTTTCAAGTTTAACCTTAAGGCCAACGCGATATTCACCGTGAATTTAATTATTGATTGGCTCTCCATCGCCGGTATTTTTACCGGAGATCCCCATCAATACCGCATTAACCGGCCGGGTACGACCAGCCATCTGAACTGGTCTTTGACTATCCCGATCTCGCTGGATGATCTTTTAAAGCACCCTGTCTGCGCGGATATTAAGGGCATGGTTGCTTCCTCGGGTAGAATTATTACTTAAAAATTCTAAGTCATGTCAGTTCTGCAGGGAATTGAGTTCTATATTTCAAAGCGCGCCGGCCGGGCGATCATGGATTATAAGATGCTCACTGACGGCGATAAGGTCGCGGTGGCCGTATCCGGCGGTAAAGACAGCCTGGCGCTGCTGCGCGTGCTTAACGACCGGCGGATTTTTGTTCCTATTTCGTATCAGATTGTGGCGATACACGTGGATTTTGGCTATCCCCGTTCGTGCGCGGCCCGGTTGAGCCGGTATTTTAAAAAAATTGGCGTAGCTTATCACATTGTGCGTTCAGACGCGCTGCGTAGCACTCCCAAAAATAAGGTTAATTGTTTTTGGTGTTCCTGGAACCGCCGGCGCGAGCTCTTTCAGGCTGCCGACCGGCTCGGCTGCACCAAGATCGCCTTCGGCCATCATAAAGACGATATTGTTCAGACCATGTTGCTTAATTTGTTTTTCCAGGGTGAGATTTCGACTATGGCCCCCCGGCAGGAACTATTTAAGGGTAAGATTAAGATTATTCGTCCGTTTGCCTACGTGGACGAGAGCATGATCGCGCGGTTTGCCAAAGAAGAGAAGATCCCGCACGAGACTTGCGCTTGTCCGCGCTCTCAGAGCTCGCAGCGGACTAAAGTGGCCGCCATTATTAGAGAGCTGGAGAAGTCCTGTCCGGAGGTAAAGACTAATATTTTTAAGAGCCTTAAACGCGTGAAACAGGAATATTTGCTTTAGGAGAACAGTGATATAATATGTATATGTATAAAATTCCAATAACCAATTTCCAAATCCCAATGAATCTCCAATTCCCAATTACCAATTGGAAATTGGTTATTGGTAATTCATTGGGGTTTGGGATTTGGTTATTGGGATTTTAATTACGAAAGTAATAAGATGATCTGGCTACTACTTATATTTATCCTGGTTTCCGCAGCTACCGTGGCCATCCTGTTGAAGATTTCCTCCCAAGTCAACGACCGGCTTAATCAGATGAACTCTTCTTTGCAGGAGGCCCATAAGATCATCGGTCAGAACTTGGGGAGCGCTACCA
>JBFZAQ010000141.1:0-7800 GCA_041308885.1 Candidatus Omnitrophota bacterium
TTGTAGGTTTTTTCATCGATATCCACAAATACCGGCTTAGCCCCGGTATAAGAAACTGCCAGAGCCGTGGCTATATAGGTAAAAGCCGGAACGATTACTTCATCGCCCTGAGCTATGCCTAAACTTAAAAGCGCCAGATATAACGCATCGGTACCCGAAGCGACCCCTACCGCATAGCGGGCCTGTGAAAATCGGGCAAACTCCCGCTCAAAAAGGGTTACATCCTGGCCGAGTATAAAATCGCTCTTCTTCAAGACGCGCTTTATCGCGGCATTCAGTTCTTTCCGGATTTCTTTATGCTGCGCACCGACATCGACAAACGGAATATTCACAATTCCCCTTCCTTTCTACTACAACATCAATAAACTGCGCACTGCAGCCATAACTTCGTCCACGCCGATACCGCGAATACATACCCGGTCATTCGGACAGGGCGGTAAACGGAAATTTTGATAACACGGCCGGCAGGCAACTTTATGAGTAATCACAATATGCGCCGGGCTTGGCGGATAAGGCCCATAAACCCGCTCATCAACCGGCCCAAATAAAGAAACAGTCTTCACGCCCAAAGCTGCCGCCATATGCAGCGGTCCGCCGTCATTAGCAACCAGCAGATTTAGCCGAGCAAGCA
This sequence comes from Candidatus Omnitrophota bacterium, assembly GCA_041308885.1. Taxonomy (GTDB): domain Bacteria; phylum Omnitrophota; class Gorgyraeia; order Gygaellales; family Profunditerraquicolaceae; genus JBFZAQ01. The sequence goes on from JBFZAQ010000141.1 coordinate 632, forward strand.
CCGCAGCCAACTCTTTAAGGCTGGTTTTACCCACCAGATCATAAATATCCGGCCCGGCAGTTTGCATTATCACCTTAGCAATCAAGCGCTCCGTTTCATCTCCGAGCAAAATTATCTTGGCGCCGAGCTGATTGCGAATCATGTTAGCCAATTGAGCAAAATTGACGGCCGGCCAGTGCTTTAAAGCCGCGTCTTTACCCCAACTACCCCCAGCGCCGGCGGCAACACCGACTAAAACATCGCCATCCAGTATGCCGGCTTCGGCTAAAATCTGATCCGCCTTAATTCTCGCGGCATCGGCTACACATAAAGTCAATCCCGAATGAGTATCCGCGATTGCGCTAAACTTCAGCAGCTGCGAATAATACCGCGCGACATGTTTTCCCGAAAATCCGCTTATAGTAATGGCGTCCGTAAGAAAACAACCGCGGTTCTTATAATTAAAACCGATTCGTTTAGGCACGCCCAGCAATTTTAACAGTAATCCATACCGGTGATCCTGAGAAAAATCAAACGCGCAATCAAAACGCGCTCTCTTTAAATCCCGGGCCAGCCGAAGCAGCTGCCGGAAACCCTCGATCTTGGAGCGACGGCTGATGGTCTTTAGGTCTCCCCGCGATAAAGCAAAGACTCTTTCGATTGCCGGATTGTCTTCCAGGATATCTTTAACCCGTTCGTTGCACCAATAACTGATGCCGGCCTTAGGCTCTCCGGCCGCCAATGCGTTTACCAGCGCGGTGGTAAACAGGACATCCCCGATACCGAATGGATTCACGATGAGATATTTCATCATCCCCAGAGCCTAAGGTTAGATATGGGAATACAGCTTCTTTTGTTTAAGCAAAGCGACGAGGGTTTTTACATCTTGGGTTTTATCTTTAGCGCAGACCAGTAACGCATCATCGGTATCCGCGATGATTATATCACGCAGTCCCACCGTGGCAATCAGCCGCTTATTCGCCCAAACCAGGCTATTCTTGCTCCCCAAATCCACACAGGGCCCTTTAAGGATATTGCCGCGGTTATCTTTAGTCAAGGCTTCTTCCAAGGCTTTCCAACTGCCAAGGTCGATCCAACCATAATCACCCGGAACCAACGCGGTCTTGCCGGTCTTTTCCATAATGCCATAGTCGATGGAAATTGACGGCAGCCGCGACCACAGCCGCGCAAACGCAGCTCTCGACTTAACTTTCTCCGGCAAAGAATTGGCCTGTTCAATTAAAGCATACACTGCCGGCATCAGGCGTTTTAACTCCGCCAACAGGACATCCGGTCGAAAGACAAAAATCCCGCTATTCCAATAATATTTCTTGTCTTGAATAAACCTTCTAGCCTTAATCAGGTGGGGCTTTTCGACGAATTTATCCACCTTATAAACCGCCAACCTGTAATTGTTGATCGCGGTTTTAATCTTAATATACCCATAACCGGTTTCCGGCCGGGTAGGCTTAATCCCGATAGTTACGATTAAACCGTCGCGGGCTACCTCAGTCGCCTGATTAATAATTTTCAGGAATTCGTTTTCGTCGCGAACAAAATGATCGCTAGGCATCACCACTACCACCGCGTCCGAGTCAAGCTGATTGATCCGGTGCGACAACAAAGCTATTGGGGCCAGGGTATTTCGGCCTTGCGGCTCAAAGAGAAAATTACTCCCCCTAATAGACAAGCCTTTAAGACAAATACTAACTTTGCGGGAATGCAAAGCGCTCGCCGCCACGTAAATGTTCTTCCGGAGGATAATCCGGTTAATCCGGGTCAGCGTATCCTGGATCATCGGCCGGCCAGAGCAAATGTTCAGAAACTGCTTCGGCTCCATATGCCGGCTTAACGGCCAAAACCTGCTTCCCACTCCCCCAGCTAAAATAATTGCGTAATCCATCTTAATTAATAATCTTTCTTACAGTATCCAGCACGCGCTCAACGCTGATCCCGGATAACTGAGCATCCTCAACAACAATATTCTTGCGGCCGGCCGGGCCCCAGCGTACAGCGGTCTTCCCCGGTAAATCATTACGAAAAATCGCCACTACCGGTGTACCCACGCAGGCTGCCAGATGCATTGGCCCGCTATCCCCGGTTACTAAGACTCGGCATTTTTTCAGCACAGCGGCTAGTTCGACCAGGGTGGTCTTGCCAATCAAATCCCGAACACCGGGAAACGAGCCGTCATAAATCAGTTTAGCCTGAGGCCGCTCTTCTTGACCCCCAACTAATACTACCGGGACCTGCATCCGGACAGCGAGCTGCCGGACCAGACCTTGAAAATATTCAAACGGCCACTGCTTAAGCGTATCGCTGGTAAAGGCATGCACCGCCACCGCACCTGTAAACTCACCCAGCAGGTTATCCGCTCGGCCTCGATCTTGCTCGGGTATAATCAGATCGAGTTCGCGTTCGCTCGACCGCAACCCAAGCGCAACCAGCAAGTCTAAATTATAAGCTATCTCATGCTTTCTTCCAAGATATTTTTTATCCTTAACGCGGTGCGTCAATAAAAAACCCCATTTCCGCGCATACCCCACCCTAACCGGGATACCGGATAAAAAAGCCAGCAGGTGCAATTCTTTAACCGGATTGCAAACCACGCAAGCGTCAAAATGTTTAACCCGCAGGCTCCGGCTGAAGCCCCAAAGTTCTTTAAAGCCGCATATTGCATTATCCCAGATAATAATCTCCGCTACCCCCTCAATACAACGTGCTAAAGGAGCCACCTGCGCGCTGACCAAAAGCGTAATCCGCGCCTGAGGATAGGCCCGCGCCAACGCACGGATTAACGGAATTATCAGCAAGAACTCCCCGAATCTATCGGTCCGGGTAATCAGGATACGTTTCAATTTAACCATCAGGCCTGCCCGAATTTCACCGCGAAAATAATGCCGATCCCCCGTAATCCGTCGTGCCAGCGAATTTTTTTTCCTTGAGCGAAAGTACGGGGCTTATAGGAAATCGGCACTTCACAAATACGCAAACCCCGCTTGGCTGCCTTAGCGATAATCTCGGCTTCCACCGCAAAACCCGTTTCGCTTATCCCCAAGAGCTGAAAAACATCTTTACGAAACATCTTGTAGCAGGTAAAGCTGTCATTCAGCTGCAATCCGTAAAACAAATTCACCATGCCGGTCAAAATCCTGTTTCCCAATATTTGAAACGGCGTTCCGCAATAGCTGCGCATAAAACGCGCCCCTAACAAGATATCGATCTGGCCTTGGGATATAGCCGCCCATAAAGCCGGATATTCAGCCGGATCATATTCCAAATCAGCGTCCTGAATAATAGCGAACTCGCCGCTGGCTTGCCGCATGCCGGTTACAATAGCCGCCCCCTTGCCCCGGTTAGTCATGTGATGGATAACCTTAATCCGCGGATCGCTCAATTTATGCAGCCGGGCTGCCGTATTATCAGTCGAACCGTCATCAACGATAATAATTTCCTTATCGAGGTCGACGGACTGAATCCGCTCAACGACACTAAGGATAGTATCCGCTTCATTATAAACCGGCACAATGACCGAAAGTCGAATCATATTCTATCGTACCAACCTCTTGATTATGGCCCAAAGATATAAACGAATATACCCCGGTAAAAGTTTACCGATTCTAAAGCTCGACGACCCTCGAGTCCGTTCGTGCCAAACAGTGGGCACTTCGCTTATACGGTACCCGGCCCAATAGGCCTTTAAAACCAGCTCCATGGATATTTCAAAGCCTGCTGCTTGAGTGGTAATATTCTGTATCGCCGCTGAACGGTACAATTTAAAAGAATTGGCCACATCGTGAGTAGGTATTCCCAATAACGCGTGCAGCGACCTCCCCGCAAAACCGGACAAGAATCCTTTCAGCCGCGAACCCCCGCAACGAGCGCCTCCCGGCATATACCGGGCAGCGCAAACCACGTCATAACCTTGGCCGAATTTTTTCCAGAGCTCATCGATAACTTTAAGCTCATCGCACAAATCAGCCATTACCAAAACGATAGCCTCGCCGGTAGCCTGGCTGATGCCAAACCTGACGGCATTGGCAAATCCTTTAGGCAGCCGGTTACTCACAACCCGCACAGCCGGAAAACCGGCAGCCAATCGCAAAGCGATCTGCGCGGTGGCATCCGCGCAATGGTCTTCAACTACGATTAGCTCATGAGGAACACGCACGACATTTTCGATTTGCGTAATCACCTCCCCAATATTCTCTTGCTCGTTATGCGCGGGAACCACAATCGAAAGCTTCATCGCTTGACCTGATAGATGCGAATAGTAGAATTACTGTAAACCAGCCGGAATTGTTCCGGATGGCTGCCGGCCCATACATCCTCAAGGGGAAAGATCACCTCTTTAGTTTGATGGAGCGAATAGACAAAAAGATAATCTGTGTTGCGGCGACGAATATTAGAAAGCCAAGCCGCGTAATTAGCTTGCCCCCGATAGTTATCCGGCTGTTCAAAATCGGCGTGCTGCGATTCGAAATCCAACCCCCAAGCATAATTGCTCTTTAAAAAATAATGCAGCTTCGCCGGGTCAACGGTGTTAACCGACACATAATAAACATTATTTTTCAGCTGTGAGCCATATAACGGAAAACCTACCGGCCTGCCGACATAAGCTATGTTATTGCCCGAAGTGGCCGAATCCAGCCAAGCCCAAGCCCGCGCGGCGTCCGGCCAGAAACCGGAATATTTTACCATCTTAGGGTACAAGCGAAATTCATTTTTTCTATAATAGGCGTGGGCGATCATAAGGGCAGCAACTATAATTAGCCCGGTAATGAAATTGCGATTCGCAAGCCGCGGAATCCTTCTGTCATTCTGAGGCCGCAGGCCCCCCTCGTCATTCTGAGGCCGCAGGCCCCCCGCGTCATTCTGAGGCCGCAGGCCGAAGAATCTAGCTTTCAAACTCCCCAAACGCAGTAGACTCCCCCCCCAAAAAGCAAAACTCATTACCAGCCCCGCAACCAACTCTTGACGCTTAGCCAACTGCCCCATTGATGAGGCAACGCATACAAACGCCAAGACCCGAATAGCCCAATACGCAACGCCCCAAAGCCGGCAAACGTAAAAGCCTAAAACTATGCTTAGAGCCATGGACGCGTATAAATAACGGATGTTCGGCAAAGGAATAACGTAGCGAAAAAGCAAATACAGGAGTAAAGGTATGGATAGTATATAAATTTGGAAAAAGTCGCGGCGTTTTTCCCTGAACAGATACGTACCCAGCGCCCCCAGCATCCCTAAAATACCGAACGATGATATCTGCAGGCCCAGCCCCTCGGAAAAAAGCCATTTGGAAATCCGATAATCATCCGGGCGAAAATGGGCTTTGTAGGTCTTAAGGCTCATTACCCCGTGAAAAATCTCTTTTCCGGAGATAGAAACCCCCAACGGATAACAAGGATTGCCGGTTTCCCAAAAATTACGCCAGTAGGTAAAAAACCCCAGCGCTAAAATAGCGCTGAGGCCGATCAATCCGTACTTCAGATATGCGCCCCTACGCGCCGCCAGCAAGATAAAAGGAATAATCAGAATAGCGGCAAAAGGCAGCCCGGTAGTCTTAGTCCCGATCAATAAACCGCAAGATACACCGAAAAATAAAGCCAGCGGCGACCTGCGCTCCCGGGCGAAAAGAATGAGAAAATTTAAACCGATTAAAAAATACGCGGCGACCATTAAATCAACATAAGCTATCGACAACTGTTTAAGGACATTGGGAATAAGCCCGAACAAAAAAGCCGCGTACAATGATAAAGCAGTAGAAAGCCCTAATTTCCCGGCTAAAGCATACGTCGCAATTAGGCCGGCCAGAAAAAAAGGAAATTGCCCAAGGTCGGCCAAAAAAACATCGCCTAAAGGAAATAACAACCAGGCATAATAAAGACTTCCGTTAATCGGATAATAACTGGGGCTGGGATCATCATTAATGGTAATCGGCGTCTCCAGGGCCCTGCCCTTTAACCATTCCGCCGCAAAAGTAAAATGATAATTTAAGGAATCCCATCCGAACGGAGGATTCATTAAATTAATCAAAAGCTTATTCAATGAAAAGACTGTAAGAGCTATTGCGGCAAAAAGCAGCACTTTGTCGCCGAGAATAGCAGAAAACACTCCGCTAATATTATCGTTGCGCGCCAGGTTACCGCGGGCGGCAGAATGCAATAAGCTAATGACGGTCAGATACAGTACCGCGCTTACAATGACTAAATTAACAGTCGTCAAAACTCGCAGCGATCCCAGAACCAATTCGATAGCAATAATAAAGGCAAGATACAGAGTGAAAACTGCCAGCAGAAAGTCAGACGTCTTAAGGCTCATTCGCAAGCGGACCGTAATTATGTAGGCGCTTAGCGCGATACAGACGTTATTGAAGATTAGAAAAATTAAAGACACGGATATTAATGAGTTATGAGTTATGAACTGGTTATTCCGCTGATACTAGGCGGGCATGAATGACCATGCCGCTGGCAAACACCTTGATCAAAACCGGAATATTCCGGGTTTTCTTGGCCAAATACATCGTCAGGTGCGAACGATGGTAAGGATTTTTGTCTTTGCGGAATATCTGCGCTTTAATTACAGCGGAATCGGTATCCTGAAAAGTCACTTGTCCCTGCAAAAGATAATTTTTCTGATTAGTGTTCAAGCAAAATTCCAGATTTTCCACACCGCTCAAATTCATGCTGCGCAGATGCTCTAAAACAGATAAAATATCATAAGTTTGCGGCATAATTTCCCGGCTTACTCCGGCAATTTCCATAGTATGCCGGTCTTGATCATAGCTGGCAGTCTTCAACTGCACATCCTTATCGCTGCGCGATAGCTCCTGGGTAAACTGAATTGGTAAACCGCTCTGCGCGTCAACAAATGACTCCAGCCCCATGTGTCCGCTAAATAAGGGCTTGATCCAGGATAGGGTCCTGCCCGAAGCATCCATTTTTAAGACTTGCTTTCCCGCAAGCATAACCGGCACCGGCATCGTAAAGGAAACATCGGCTACCGGTAAAAAACCCATAACATACACCCGATAGGCCAACATCATTGGCTCAATTCCCTGATTAACCCGGCTGCGCGCAGAAATAACTGACAGGTTATTATTATATAAATTGATCAGGATGAGTACAATTAAACCGGCTGCGAGCCCGCCGGCAATCAACACCTTAAGCTTTTTCATAATCGAGCCTCCT
>JBFZAQ010000142.1:0-5159 GCA_041308885.1 Candidatus Omnitrophota bacterium
TAAGCGACTCACCACAATTTAACCAATTATTATTCACCAATTACCGATTATGACCGGACTATCCTTTGAAAAACCGATATTAGATCTCGAGAAGAAAATTCAGGAGTTAAGAAGTTTTAAAGCTGACAATAAGAAGATTGATTTATCTTCGGAAGTTAAGCGCCTGGAAGAAAAGCTCGAGCATCTCAGGAAAGATACTTACGCAAATTTATCCGCTTGGCAGCGGGTACAGATCGCCCGGCATCCTCAACGGCCCTACACGCAGGACTATATTAATTTGATATTTTCTGATTTCTGTGAATTACACGGTGACCGCCTTTTTTCCGATGACAAGGCGATTATTGCCGGCCTGGCTACGATTGACGGACATAAAGTATTAGTTATGGGGCACCAGAAAGGCCGGGATACCAAAGAGAATCTTAAGCGTAATTTCGGCTGCGCGCATCCGGAGGGATACCGTAAGGCCATGCGCTTGATGCAGCTGGCCGAGAAATCTAATTTACCGGTCTTGACCCTTATTGATACTCCTGGGGCCTATCCTGGCGTGGGAGCGGAAGAGCGGGGCCAAGCCCAGGCGATTGCCCTTAATTTGCGGGAGATGAGCCAGATCGCTACCCCCATTATCGCGGTAGTTATCGGCGAGGGCGGCTCCGGCGGAGCGCTGGGTATCGGCATTGCCGATAGGGTCTGCGTTATGGAGAATGCTTATTATTCGGTTATCTCTCCTGAAGGGTGCGCGGCCATTCTTTGGAAAGACGGGGCGCGGGCGGCAGATGCGGCAGAAGTTCTAAAACTTACGGCTAGCGATCTTCTTAAATTCGGAATTATCGAGGAGATTATCCCTGAACCATTAGGCGGGGCCCACCGTGACCCGCAGAAAGCTGCGGATACGTTAAAAGAGTCTATTCTGCGCCACTTGGATCAGCTTAAAGATATTCCTAGGGATATCTTATTGCGGCAGCGTTACGAAAAGTTCCGCTCAATAGGGAAATTCGCATGATCGAGCAGGAATTGATTTTATTGGGATTACTTATCGATAGTCCGAAACACGGATATGAAATTAAAAAGACGATTAAGGATATGCTGGTGTTGTTTACCGGTATCGAGATTAAGTCAATTTATTATCCGTTGCGAATATTAGAGAAGAAAGGGCTAGTGCTAAAACGAGCGGCTAAAGCCGGCAAACGTCCAGAGCGGTTTGTGTATGAGTTGACCCTTAAAGGCGAGGCCCGCTTTCGGGATTTATTATCTAAAAGTTTCCTGAGTTTTAAGCGGCCGCAATTTAGCCTGGATGTCAGCTTATTCTTTCTACAGCATCTTGACCCGGAGATTGCCCAGCGTCGATTACGCACGCGTTTGGTTTTGCTCGACCGGCTGGCTAAGAGTTTGACTCAAACCATCGATTCTTTTAAGACTCAACGTCCTTCGTCTCCTATCGCTATTTTAGAGCATGATTTGCAGATGATTCAAGCTGAATCCCGCTTTCTCTCCGGCCTGACCCATACCATAGCCTAAGAAAGGATTATTCCGGTGGTTTTACTGGAAGTAAAAAATCTTTCCGTGGAAGTCGGCGGCAAGACAATCTTAAAAGATATCCATATTCAGGTATCGCAAAATGAAACTATGATTTTATTCGGCCCTAACGGAAGCGGAAAGACCACCCTGTTAAAGGCGATAATGGGCTTAAGCGGCTACACAATAACTAAAGGAGAGATTTTTTTCGCCGGCGAGCGCATCGATCATCTGCCCATTGAAGAGCGGGTTAAGCGCGGCCTGGGGATTATGTACCAGCATCCGCCGAAGATCCGGGGGGTTAAATTAGCTCAGTTAGCTGGTTTCCTTTCCCGGGATAATGCCCGCATCAAGTCGTTGACTCAGCGCTTGTCTCTGGAAAGCCATATGCAGCGCGATATCAATATGGATTTTTCGGGCGGGGAGATCAAGCGCTCGGAGTTGTGCCAGATGCTTTTACAGGATGCGCAACTCTTGCTTTTGGATGAGCCGGAATCGGGCGTAGATTTGGAAAACATCTCGATTATGGGCGGAGTATTGAATGAATACTTGAAGCAACCGGGTAAGTCTGCATTAATTATTACTCATACCGGGTATATCTTGGATTACATCAAGGCCCAAAAAGCCTGCATGATGTTTAAGGGGAAGTTCTGGTGCACCGGCCGCCCCAAAGAAATGTTTGAGAGTATCCGAAAGGAAGGCTATGAAAAGTGTAAAGAGTGCGCCGACCGCAAAAAGGCTTGAGAGTAAATACGCGGCGGCCGATCTGGAGGCTATAAGTTCTTCCGGGATGGATTTAAGCGCAAAGTCCCGCTCCGGAAGTTTTATGCAGGAGGATAGCCAAGTGCTTTTCTCCCAAAGTTTGATCGGCGGCGCGCAAGTCTTAAGTATTCAGGAAGCTTTGCAGACTATACCCGAGGCCAGGGAATATTACGGCAAGGCCTTTGGAGAATTGAAGAGGGAATATCCGCAGGATACCGAGGGCGGTTATTTTATCCGGATCAGTAAAGGTCAGACTTTGAGTCTGCCGATTCAGGCCTGTCTGTTTTTAAAGTCCCAAGGTTTTAAGCAAAAGGTGCACAATCTAGTTATCGTTGAAGAGGGGGCCAAGGCCTATTTGATTACCGGATGTTCCGCCTCCAAGTCGGCTAATGAGGGGTTTCATTTGGGTATCTCCGAATTCTTTGTGCATAAGGGCGGGTATCTTAATTTTACCATGATCCATTCCTGGAAAGAGGACGTTTCGGTTAAGCCCATGAGTATCGCTTTGCTGGATGAAGATGCGGTTTTTGTTTCTAATTATGTGTGCCTTCGGCCGGTCAAAGAAATTACCATGTATCCGACTGCGGTTTTATCCGGGGACCGGTCGCGAGTCAGCTTCAATTCTTTAATGCTTTCGCATCCGAATTCCCTGCAAGATGTGGGGTCGCGGGCTATTTTACGGGGTTCTAAGACCCAAGCCGAGATGATCGCTCGGGCAGTTAGCCTCGGCGGCAAGACAGTGGCCCGGGGCCATATTAAAGCCGAGGCCCAAGATGTCCAAGGCCACTTGGAATGCCGGGGTTTGATCTTGTCCGAGCGCGGACAGATCCACGCCATCCCCGAGATGGAGACCGATTATCGGGATGTTGATCTCTCCCACGAAGCCGCGATCGGCAAGATCAGCAAGGAAGAGATTGAGTATTTGTGTTCCCGCGGCTTCACTCGGGCCCAAGCGCAGTCGATTATCGTGCGCGGGTTTATGGATGTGGATGTCCTCGGCCTACCGGAAGTCCTGAAACGCGAGATCGAAACCCTGGAAGAACAAACCCTCAAAGGAAGTTTTTAAATCCCCGTAGAAAACGCTTTCCTGAAAGTCGCTTCGCCACCTTGATATCATTACCTATATAGGTTATATTTTTGGGTATATACCCCTCTGTTTGGGGGAGAGCCCAATTCCGGGAATTAATCCCCGGAATTTTAAGAGCTAATTGGGCTATTTACATATACTGATAAAATCCCAATGACCAAATCCCAAATCCCAATGAATCTTCAAATCCCAAATCCCAATTGGAGATTGGTCATTGGTAATTCATTGGGATTTGGTCATTGGTAATTAGTCATTAACTTTTTAATTTGGAGACTCTAAGTGTCCCGTAAACTCATCTCTCTACTCTTATCCTTAACCTTCCTTTTCAACCAAACCGGCTTCCTTTACGCCGCAACCGGCGAGCTTAACCTTGCCGCCCACTTCGCCCGCCTCCAGAGCGCAGTCGTCCAACCCGCTGCCTTCCGTCCGGTCCATTTGCGTTACTTCTCCTACAATCCGGAAAATGATACCTTTCAGGTGTTAATTGATAAGGGAGATAGATTCAAGGATGTTGGTTCACCGGTAAACCGGTCCACCGGTGCACCGGTAGAAGAATCAATTAACCAACCGGCTCACCGGCTCACCGGCACACCGGTTAACCAGCTCCAGGATGAAGCCAAGCAACTACTCAGCTATTTTCTTATCGGGGTTTCGCTCCCCAACGACACCTTCTGGGTCAACCTAAGGCCCGATCAACCCGAATCCATCATTGACCCCTTCTTAGAACAAACCGACCTCGGCCGTATCCTTCTGGAAGCTGATCTAAACCTAAAGCAAGACACCGCCAGATTAACCTCCCCCAACACCCCGGAAGGAAGACTCTACTGGGATAGACTCTACAAGAAAGCCGAAGAGCTCTACGGCTCAACCCCAGCCCAAATCCCCACTATCACCCGGCCTTGGATAGTGCCCGGGGAAATCATTGTTCGAGAAACTCAAGGGGTGTCAGAGCATCAGAGTGTCAAAGCGTCAGGAGAAACTCAAGGTTTACCGGTAAGCCAGTCCACCGGTTCACCGGTTACCGGCACACCGGCTAACCGGCTCACCGGCACACCACCATCCGCCTACATCTACAAGGCCACCCTGAAAGTTATGTTGGAGGAGGACTATTTAAAGACGCAGAATGGTTCACCGGTAAGCCAGTCCACCGGTGCACCGGTAGAAGAACCAACTACTCCACCGGCTCACCGGCTCACCGGCTCACCGGCACACCAAATTCCCAACTCACAACTTTACTCCTTCCCCGATTCTCGCTCTAAAGCCTTAAACACCTACTCCACCGAACTGATCAAAGAACTGATCATTCCCAAACTAACTAAAGAGGTAAATACCTCGCAGAAATACGCTAACCTTAGACAAGTTTACTACTCTTTAATTTTGGCTCAGTGGTTTAAATCTAGATTCGCAGGCCAAACCGGCACCTATCCTTCTCTTATAGATTCCCGCAACCTCTCTAATCTTATCTCTAAAGCTGCTTGGTCCAAAATTACCTACTTCGACGCCTACAAGAAATCATTCATCGAAGGGGAATATAGCATCCAGGAGCCGCATTATACGCCCACCGGCCAGGTAATCAGGAGCTATATGAGCGGGGGGATGAAGTTGGATTGGAAAGCAGGAAGCCCGATTACGATAATACCGGCCACATCTTCGCCGATTGATATGACGCGGAGAGATTTCATAAAACTTGTGGGCATGGCAGCGCTTACGACGTTTATCCCATCTTTTTTAAGTAGCACAGTTGGAGCTAGCGATAATACAAAGATTAACTTGCCTATACCGATGAATTTAGAATATC
>JBFZAQ010000143.1:0-11905 GCA_041308885.1 Candidatus Omnitrophota bacterium
GAAAATAACTGCAGGGAACCTTTGTACCGGGCTCCCGTGTCTAATATACAGAGGATATGCGCCTGAGATCGACTTTAGAAAACTATTTGTTCATTCTGCCGGCGGTGGCGATTTTCGCGATATTTTATATCGTCCCGTTTATGAATGTTTTCCAGCTCAGTACGCTGGATTGGAATTATATTGATAAGGACGCGAAGATCTTTGTGGGGCTGGGTAATTTTAAGGAGATCTTCACCCAGGATAGAGACTGGTGGCAGGCGATGGGCAATGCCGCTTATATCACCTTCATTGCCTTAACCCTACAGAATGTCGTGGCTTTTATGCTGGCTTTGGCCTGCGACCGAGAAATTAAACTTAAGCGTTTTTATCGGCTGGTGTTTTTTATACCACCGGTATTGTCCGAAATCGTGGTCGGGATGGTCTGGAATTTTGTCATTGATGACCGCTCGGGAGCCAACTTGATTAACAAAATGCTTATGGCTACAGGATTACAGGAATGGACCCGCCATTGGCTATATGACCCGAAGACCGCGTTGACCACGGTAGCTTTAGTGCATAGCTGGAAAGGCTTTGGATGGGGCTTCCTGATCTTTTTAGCCGGTCTGCAGACTATTCCCCGCGAGCTCTACGAGGCGGCCCGCGTAGACGGGGCGAATGCCTGGAGCAGTTTCAAGAATATTACCGTGCCGTTGATGGTGCCGGTGACTGTGACCGTGGCGATACTTACTGTCCTGGGGAGCATGCAGGCCTTTGCTTTGATTATTGGTTTAGTCGGCGGCGAATTCGGTGGTTTTACCTCAGTTCCGGTTTTAAGAATTATTGGGTCGGCTTTTAGCTCCTCGCGTTTTGGCTACGGCTGCGCCCAAGGGCTGACCTTTGGTTTAATATTAGTGATCATATCGTTTGTCCAGTACCGTATGGCTAAGAAATTCAGTTAGCGCTAAAGACAGGATTAAATCATGAATACCGGGACGTATTATAAAGCCAAGAAGATTGTGATCAATACTTTTATTCATGCCTGGCTGATTCTGGTTACCATTACTTGTTTGTTCCCGATAATCTGGATGGTCGGTTCCAGTTTTAAGACTCAGGCGACTATCTTTAGCGACCCAGCGCTGTTCCCTAAGGTTTTGCATTTTGAAAATTATTACCGGGCCTGGACCGAGGGCGGATTCGGCAAGTATTTTCTTAACAGTATAATTTATACTGCTTGTGTAGTCGTCGGAATTGTGCTGGTCTCATCACTGGCGGCGTACGCCTTTTCCCGTTTACGTTTTCCGGGCCGGAATGCGTTTTTTTTCATGTTTATGGCGGCGATGATGATCCCGATCCCGGGCAGCTTTATCGCTCTGTATGTTTTGTTGAATGACCTGCATTTACGCACCCCGCTGGGGTATGTTCTCTGCATGATTAACGTTGGGTTATCCACTAGTATATTCTTGCTGAAGACTTTTTTTGATAAGATGCCTAAAGAATTGGAAGACGCGGCCCGGATTGACGGATGTTCGAAATTCGGCATCTGGTGGCATGTGGCCGTGCCGTTATCCAAGCCGGTCTTGGGAGTGGTGGTAATTTTTAACACTTTAGCGGTCTGGAACGAGTACATCCTGGCTTTGATTATCTTGGATAACAAGAGGCATATGCCTTTAATGGTGGCGCTGGAGCGTTTTCGGGGCGAATTTGTGACCAACTATCCATTATTGATGGCGGCGTTGACCATTGCCATTGTGCCGATCATCCTGGTGTATATTGTCATGGAGAAGCATATTGTTAAGGGAGTTACGCAGGGGGCGCTGGTAGGATGATAAGACGCAAGACGCAAGACGCAAGACGCAAGATCGAGATTTTCTTTATTAGCGGGTTGTTGGCGTTTACTTGCAACCTGCGTCCTGCGTCTTGCGACCAGAACAGCGTTTCTTCTAAGGACCTCATCACCAACGCTTGGGAAGCCCAGCAGAAAGATACCGATAAGGCTTTTCTGCTGACTAACGAATGTATTTCTTTATATAAAGATAAGGCCGACGCCCAGCAGGCCTCGTTAAAAGAGCTGCCTAAGGACCCGGGGGCCATTGAAGCGGTGCGCGAGTTAAACGATGTGGCTACCGCTTATTTTATTCAAGCTGAGATTTATATGCGTCAGAACAAAAAAGAAGACGCCATTAAGACCTTCCAGATGATCATTGATAAATACGGATATGCCCAGGCTTGGGATCAGCGGGGGTGGTTTTTCAGCCTTAAAGAGAAGGCCGAAGTAAGCATCCGTAAACTCCGGGAAGGGGTAGTTGAGGAAGAGAAACAAAAGAAAGTCCAGCCGGCCACCAAGATCGTGCTTTACGATAGAGGTAAAGAGGATTTTATCGATTACACCAAGTACGGAGAGTTTATCGGGGCCGGAACTAAAGAGTATAAATTTATAGTTAAAGATCAGGAAGGTTTAGCACAGGCAGTCGGTGAGGGGGTCTATCCGAATACTAACTCGGTACGCTGGGACCCCGCCTATAAGAAGGCCCAGAAGGAGAAACGCCTGGAAGGCAGCCACTGGGATTTTGTGCATTCTCCGGACCTGGAAGCGGCATTCTTGAAGTGGGCGCTCGCCCCGGAACCGTCGGGAGTAAAGTTGTTTTATTTAGGGCTTATCCTGGAGCGGTCCGGCCAGATAAAACACGCGCTTAAGTGCTATTACGCGATTACCGTGCATTTCCCGGGGAGTTATGGTTGGACATATTGGCATACTCCGTGGTATGTCGGGCAGGCCGCCATTGCCAAGATCCAGCATCTTTTAAAGAATAACCCTCAACTGGGGCATAGATTAGTTGATGCGGATATCCGTATTGAAAATGGATTCGACAATGATCTTTCCAATGATGTGGTGATAGCTGTGCCCGGGCGTTTTGTCAAGGCCAGCCCGTTGGATAAATTTAAATCTAAGCCCGCGCGCGATTTCTTGAGTATCAAACGCAGGCTGGGTAAAGGCCGGGTGCATTTGGTGCAGTATGAAACCGGCGATTGGGATTTGATTGTAGACGGAAAACCGTTTGTTTTAAAGGCGATAACCTATTCTCCGACTAAGATCGGGCAGTCGCCTGACGAAGGGACCTTGAAGAATTGGATGAAAGAAGATTATAATAAAAACGGCAAGATTGATGCGGTTTATGACGCGTTTGTCGATAAGAATCGGAATAATCTTCAGGATAAGGGTGAACCGGCAGTCGGTGATTTTAAATTGATGCAGGATATGGGAGTGAACGCCGTGCGCATGTATCATTTTCCGACCGTGCCCGAGAAAGAGCTGTTGCGCCAGATGTATAAGGATTACGGGATCATGGTGGTGATGGGGGATTTTCTCGGCAAATACGCCTTAGGCTCGGGAGCTAAGTGGAATCCGGGCACCGACTATAAGAACGAAGAGCAGAAGAAGAATATGCTGGAGTCGGTCAAGAAAATGGTTATGGAGCATAAAGATGAGCCGTATGTCCTGTTTTGGCTTTTGGGCAACGAGAACGTCTACGGCTTTGCCTGTAATGCCGATAAAGAGCCGGATGCCTTCTTCAGTTTTGCCAATGAAACGGCGCTCATGATCAAGTCGTTGGACTCCGAACATCCGGTGGCAATTTGCAGCGGAGATGTGTTATACTTAGACAAATACGGCAAGAACGCCCCGGATATCGATATGTTCGGCACTAACGCTTATCGGGGGGATTACGGCTTCGGCTTTCTTTGGAAACAGGTTAAGGGAGAGACCGGCCGGCCGGCGTTTATCACCGAGTTTGGCTGCCCCGCGCATGCCGAAGGCAAGAGCGAGAAAGAAGGAGAGCGCTTGCAGGCGGCGTATCATAAAGGGGCCTGGGAAGACATCGAAATGAATATGGCGTTTGCCGGCGGACAGGGTAACTCCATCGGCGGCGTGGTTTTTGAATGGCTCGATGAGTGGTGGAAAGCGTACGAGCCCTTCCTGCATGATAAAAAAGGGTTATTTACCGGGCCTTTTCCGGACGGTTACATGCATGAAGAGTGGCTTGGCCTATGCGGTCAGGGGGCCGGCAAGAAAAGCCCCTACCTTAGGCAGCTTCGCGAGTCATATTTCTACTATAAAAATAAATGGAGGTAGAAAGGAGGAGGCGCGCAGATCACAACAAGAATCGCAGTTTGATTTATTCCCTGTGGTTGTTATCGCATGCAATAATAGCCACGAGCGGGGAATTTGTAAGAACGTTACGTAACGAATATAAAAATTATTTAGGAGGTGCTTGAAATGACTAAGAAGTTGAGCATTTTTTCCGTCGCGGCGGTAGCGGTCTTGTGCGCGTTGGCGGTCGGTTTTTGCGCCGATGAGGTCAAGACTACGGCTGCCGTTAAGATGTTTGGCGTATACGCCGATAAGCGTTCGCCGGACAACCATTATATCCCTTCCGGCTGGATGGGTGATTACGGTGATGTGAAGATGGTGGATGAGTCAACCGATAATCCTCACAGCGGAACTACCTGCATCAAATTCAACTATACGGCCAAAAAAGCGCAGGGCCAGGGATGGGCCGGAGTGTATTGGCAAAACCCGCCGAATAATTGGGGTTCCAAAAAAGGCGGATTTGACTTAACCGGTATGACTAAGCTAACCTTTTGGGCCCGGGGCGCCAAAGGCGGCGAAGTAATCCAGAAGTTTGTCGTCGGCGGTATTAAAGGACAGTATCCCGATTCCGCGACTATTGAGATGGGGCCGGTAGAGTTGACTGATACCTGGAGACAATATACCATCAATCTCGCCGGTAAAGATCTTTCCTATGTCAGCGGCGGTTTTGCTTGGGTCTCCACTTCCGATTTAAATCCGCAGGGATGCGAGTTTTATGTGGATGATGTCAAGTTTGAAGTTGACTCGACCATGAAACCGGAAACCCGCAAGCAGGAGACTATGCCCTTCTACGTTTATTCGGACAGGTCATCGGTCAAGAATCACTTTATTCCTTCGGGTTGGATGGGTGATTACGGTGATATCAAATTGGATGCGGCAGCAGCCGATGACCCGTATTTGGGGGATACCTGCGTTAAGATTACCTATACCGGCCAGGGCGCGCAAGGCGCCCGCTGGGCGGGGATCTATTGGCAGAATCCCGCGAATAACTGGGGGACTGTCGATGCCGGGTTTGACCTATCCAAGGCAACCAAGGTTACCTTTTGGGCCCGCGGTGTCAAGGGTGGAGAGAGAATCGAAGAATTCAAGCTTGGCGGGATCATGGGCGAATATTCCGATTCGGATACGGCGGGTATTGGCCCGGTTATCTTGAATAAAGACTGGACACAGTATACGATTGATTTAAAAGGCAAAGACCTATCTTTTATTATCGGGGGTTTCTGCTGGGCGACTAACGTCGACGTCAATCCTGAAGGGGCTGTGTTTTATCTGGATGAAATAAAGTACGAATAAGAGTTAAGTGATATAGAGTTAAATGCGTATATCAGAATATTAGGATATCAGTAGGCAGGATATCAGATTATTAGGTTGTCAGGTTTTTAGTTTGACCAAGAAGAATTTCATCTGATATTCTGATTATCTGATAACCTGCCCCCTGATTTTCTGGTATTCTGATATGCGCTTTTAACGAACAATAAAGATAATAAATTGAGAAAGAGCCGTTTTCTTTTAACCGTATATTTTATTCTCGCCACAATAAGCAGCGCGGGAGCCGTTAATCGCGCCGCGCCTTCCAAAGTCTTTATTAAAAAATTCAATAACGGCCATTATCAACTGATGGTAAACGGCCAGAAATATTTAGTCAAGGGTGTTTGTTACAGCCCTATTCCTATCGGCTCAAATCACGAATATGACTGGTGGGCCTCGCCGTATAAGCCGTGGTTGAGTAACGGTAAGCTGATGAAGGAGATGGGCGTAAATACCATACGCATCTATCAAGCCGGAGAGAACATTGAAAACGTGCGTGCGGTGGTGCGCGATCTTTACAATAAGTACGGTATCAGGACTATTCTGGGGCATTGGCTGGGATTTTGGGAGTATCCGTGTCCTTTTTACGGAAACGAAGAATTTCAGAAGAAGGTTACCGGGGAAGTCCTGGCCATGGTCCAGGCCCTAAAGGACGAGCCGGGAATCTTGATGTGGATCTTGGGCAATGAGAATAATTATTCTTGTATCGGCACGGTTAATCCCTGGTCGAGCCCAGAAATTGATCAAGAGCCGGATCCGCAGAAGCAGAAACATATGCGGGCCAGGATTTATTATTCTTACGTTAATGGGATTGCCAAACAGGTAAAAGCCATTGACCCGCATCATCCCGTGGCCCTGGGTAACGGCGAACTGATTGGGTTGGACGTGGCTAACGAGGTTTGTCCCGATATTGATTTGGTGGCGTGCATTATTTATCGGGGTAAAACATTCGGTAACCTCTTTAATTCTTTGAAGCTTACTTTTGACCGGCCGTTATTATTATCCGAATTCGGAGCCGATGCCTATAACGCCGCGACGCAAAAAGAAGACCAGGGCATGCAGGCTTATTTTTTAGAATCGCTGTGGCATCAGATCTATCAGAATATCGCCAACGCCCAAGGCGCCGGTAACTGCGTCGGAGGCACTATGTTCGAATGGACTGATGAATGGTGGAAGCATAACGAAAATGACCGGTCCGGCTGGAGTGTGCACGATACCGAATCGTTCTGGTCCAACGGCAGCTACTATTTTGATGCCCAGGCGCAAGGCAATAAAAATATGAACGAAGAATGGTTCGGCATTGTGGCGTTGTCTGCCGATTTAAAAGAAGCCGGATTGGATCAGCGCATACCGCGTAAAGCCTACTATGTGATTAAGGAGATTTGGAAAAACCCGCCGCAAAAAGTCAAAGGAAAGAAGATTAGATGAAAAACAGCGCGGTCAATGGAGAAAAATTTAGGGTGTCAAAGTGTCAAAGTGTCAAAGTGTCAGGGTGCCGGGGTGTCAGGGTATTCAGGATAGCGCTGGTTATTTTGTGTTGTTTGGGGCTGATCCAGGTTAAGGTAATGGCCGCTCAGGAGATGGATCGGTTGACCGAGCTGACCAAAATGATCCTGGATGCCAAGGCCGGCCAAGACGTCGCCGTTTCTTTGGAAGAACTCAAAACCGCTTATTTTGCCGCCAATTCTTACGCTGAATACATTGATTTTTTGAAATCTTTAATTCTTAAGAAGAAGACCTTTGCGCCGCTGGCCGAGTATCATATTGCCTTAGCCCGCTATCGGCAGTTAGGTTATTTGGAAGAAGCCCAGAAGTGGGATGAGTATTTTGCCTCGGGCAATAATTATCGGCAAGAGCTGGTTACTTACGCGCAGAAGGCAATTGCCGCGACAACCGTTAGCGACGCGACGAATATATCCGCGAAACTGCTTTTGTGGAAATATTATCGCGGTATGCAAGATACGGCCGTTAAGGAGGCGCTGAATGACTTGCTGGCCGCGGTGCGCGCTTACGCTCGGGAGGGGAAGGATCCGGTAGTGTTGAGAGAGACCGCGGATGAATTGCTGCCGGCCAATCTGAAGGCCGAAGCTAAGGAGTTGTACAGGTTATATGTGGAGCGCCTGGCCGCTTCCGCAATTACTGATGATCAACTTTGGGCGGTGGCGGAAGATTTCTACCAAGCCAAAAATTTGGATCTATCCGAAGAGATCTTCGGCGTCTATCTTTCCCGGCTGGAAAAGGCTCAGGCCAAGGAAGACTATCTGAATCGGTTGGGGGCGTTGGCCGAAAAGTTTGCATATAGCGATAAAACCCCTTATGATGCCGTTTATGCCGAGGAATTATATGCTAGATTAGAGCGAGAAGCCGGTAATAAAGCTTTCACTGAGGAGCATATGTATTTGCGCGCCTATAACTTAGAGAAAGCTCAGGAATTTGCCTCGGCCGCGCAGCATTACCTCTTATTCGTTGAGCGTCATCCGGGCAGCGCTCGTACGCAAGAAGCCATTTATAAGATCGGCATAATTTATGCCTATTGTTTGCGCCAAGAGAAAGAGGCTGGGGAATACTTCGGAAAGTTAAGCGGGCAAGAGAGCGTATCGCCATATACTATCAGCGCTCTCTATCAGCTGGGCCTGCTTGCCCAATATAGACAGGACTATGAACAGGCCGAGCAATACTATACTTTGCTCTTGCTTAAAGCGCAGGACGGGTATTCCGATTCTGTTAATCGAGCCAAGATTCGGATAAAAGAGATTGATGAATCCCGCAGCCTGGAATATAATCTGCGTGTTTTTCTGGATGCGGCGCTGGCCCCGGAAAACGCAAATTTGACTATGGCCAATGTTGGATTACGGGCCCAGCCTTACCGGCCGAATATGAATGATGCGGTTAACATCGAGGCTACTTCTTTTGGGACCGAAAGCGGATGTATGCCGGCGGAACTGCAGTATTTATGGTCAGGTAATTTAGGTTCAACAACCCCGACTCAGGCAGCTGCGTCCTTTGACACTACCTATAAGAACAACGGGACTAAAGAGATCAACCTGGTGGTCACCTCGGCTGTGGGTATTGTCGATTATCGTATCGATATGGTGGATGTGCAGTAGATTCGCTATTTCATTGCTTGCCCTCCGTTAATCTTTCCTATATTTCTCAAAAACGCTTGACTTGTAATATCTTTGGTAGTATAAATAATCTGATTATCATCTGTTCCCGATTTAATTTTTTGTAAAAGAAGCATTGTTATTTTAGCGCCCATCCTATAAGTCAGTTATCTTCTGCTCCGGAGAAAGGTGCCAATCTGTATGCGTCTTGACCTGCATAAAGCGGAATTATCCGAAAAAGAAAAACGGAATATCGATATACTGGAGATCTTAAGGCGCCGCGGACCAATCAGCCGGCCCGATATTTCCAAAGAGATGGGTATTAATGTGGTCACCATTTCCAATTATATCGATGAGTTCATCAAGAATAACCTGGTTTATGAAAAAGAGCTGGACGTGTCCGAAGGGGGCCGCCGGCCGGTGCTCCTGGATTTGAATCCTCAGGCGGGATTCGTGATCGGCGTGGGGCTGAATCTGATGAATATGGTCGGTATCCTGGTGGATCTAAAAGGCAATATTGTTACCAAGACCCAGATTGCCCGGCCGCGCGCCTCGGTGCGCGAAATCGCCGAGTGCCTGTTGGATATTATCCGGGAAATCCTGCGCCGCTCCAAAGAGTATACTTATAATATCCGGGGTATCGGAGTGGGGATTGCCGGATTGATCAATAAAAACGACGGCTCGATCCATTGGCCGCAAAAAATGGATCACTATTATACCTATGCCTCAGTCGACCTGCCGCTGCGCGAAGTCATCGAGAGAGAATTCAATCTGCCGGTATTAATCGAGAATGACGCTACTTGCGCTTGTTTCGGAGAGCACTGGCTGGATCTCGGCCGGGAGCTGAAAAATGTGATTTATATGTTTTCCGGCGTGGGTTGCGGGATCATGATCAACGGAGAGCTCTACACCGGGACCCGCGGGTACGCCGGCGAGGTATCGATCTATAATTTCAAAGAAGACGAACTCTTCAACTGTCAGGCTGGAAATCCCTGTTTTATGAAGCGTTGGGAATTGGATTTGGGGATAGTGGATGAGACAAAGCAGCGCTTAGCCGCCGATAAAGACGCGGCGGTGCGTTTTTTTAAGCTGACCTCCAGCACCCTGGAAAATGTGGATTTAAAGAGCGTGTTTATTGCTTCGCGGGCCAAAGATCCGATCGCTCTGGCCGGCCTTGATGTCGCCGCCAAGCGCCTGGGGATTAAAATAGCGGGGTTAGTGAATCTGCTTAATCCGCAGGTGGTGGTTATCGGCGGAGGCATGGAGGAGGCGGGGGATGAGTTTCTGAATAAGACCCGTCAAATAGTCAAGGATTGGGCCTTTCGGGAGATCACCGAGGATTTGGAGATTGTATATTCGCAATTAAGGGAGAACGCGGTCGCATTGGGGGCAGCAAGTATCGTGATGCAGAGGACCTTTGCCAGGCTATAAGGAGGGGTGATGGAATCTAAAGTCAAATTCATTATTGTCGGGCTGCTCGGCTTCTTATTTATTAGTATTTTTGTCGGCCTGCAGGTATACTCTCAGAAAGAAAAAGTCGCTCGAGAACTGGAACAGATCAAGGCCGATAACGCCTCTTTGCAGGATGCCGTTGCTCAGAAACAGAGAGAGAATAAGGATTTGGCGGCCAGCTTGGACTCTTTGAAGAAGCAGATTGTTAAGGTAGCCGACGACCGAGATAATCTGGTTGAGAAGCTTGAGTTGGTCAGCCGGGCTAAAGAGACGCTGGAGAAGCAATTAAAGAATCTGGAGAGCGAGACCGATAGTCTGCAAAAGCGCCAGTATGTTCAAGTACAGGAAAGTCCGGAAGCCGCGCCCCAGTTTACCGATGCCTATTGGGCAGGTATCTTGAAAGCCAAAACCGACCTTGAGTTTCGGTTGGATAAGATAGAAGATGAATTGCGGGCCGCGCAGATCAGCAATGAGGGGTTGCTTCGCGAAAAGGCCCGGTTGCAGTTGGATATTAATGATGTTGAACGGCAGAAGCAGGATTTGCAGCGCCAGTTGGAATATAGCCAGAAACAGACCGAATATATCCAGCGCTTGACCGATAACATAAGCCTAAAGCTGGTCAATGAAACTAACGATAAGCATGCGGTTGAAGATACGATTAAAACGATAAAATCCGAAAATGAGTTATTAAAGAGACAACTGCGCGGTTTGGATACGCGCAAGATCGAATTAGAAGAGAAGGTGGCGCAGCTGCAGTCCAAGAAGGATGATTTAGAAAAGAAGATCTCCGATGCGGATATCCTTTTAAAGGATAAGACTATCGCCTTGAACAATATCGCGTCCGGAGTGTCTTCGGCCGCAGCCCCGGTTAAGCCTGCCTCAACGCAAGCTCTCCAAGATCAAGGGGTTGTCGAGTTGCCTCCGATCATAGTTAAGCCGCAGCAATCGCCGGTTGAACCGGTTGCCGCCGCGGCGAGTCAGGCTGGCGCCCGTTCCGGCAAAGTGCTGACGATTAATAAAGAAAACAATTTTGTCATTATCGACATGGGGCAAGATAAAGGCATTTCGGCCGGCGATATGTTTGAAGTTGTCCGCGCGGATGCCGTAATCGGGGCCATTGAGGTTATTCAAGTCAGAAAAGCTATCTCTGCGTGTGATATCAAGAAAGAAGTTTCGGCGATACGTATCGGTGATACGGTTAAATAGACGTATCAGTTAAGGCCCTCTAGATGAATCATAAGAAGCGTTCCGCGTCCGGCTCTCGGCCCGCATCAATCGAAGATGTTGCCCGCCTGGCAGGGGTATCGATTACCACCGTTTCCCGGGTTATCAATAATTTTCCTTCGGTAAAAGAGAAGAATAAGCGCAGCGTTCAAGAAGCGGTGGCGCAGCTGAAATTCCAGCCGTCGGTGCTGGCCCAGAGGCTGGCTACGGGAACCAGCAATGTTATCGCTTTGGTCATCCCCCGCTACGAGGGGATTTTTTATTCCTTTTACGCCTTGGAGCTTATCCGCGGCATAGGTACAATGTGCGAGGTCCTGAAACTGGACTTGCTTTTGCATTTAACCGACAGTCAAAGCGTGTTAAATGTAAAAGGTGTAGGCGGAGTAATCTTTGCCGATATCATCGGTAATCGGGCCCAGTTGGAAGCCGCGTTATCCTCGGGTATCCCGACAATAGTCATTAATCATCGGGTAGAAGATGCGTCCGTGAATTATATTGCGGTCGATAATCGGACCGGGGCGTGCACGGCCACGAGTTATTTATTGGAGCTGGGGCATCGCAAGATTGCCCATATCGCCGGAGATTTATTAACTCAGGCCGCTCAAGATCGGTTCCAGGGGTACAAAGACGCCTTAAGTAAATACAAGATAAAATTAGACGAACAGTATGTTTTTAAAACAGATTATTCACG
>JBFZAQ010000144.1:0-4397 GCA_041308885.1 Candidatus Omnitrophota bacterium
CGGTTAAAGGCATTTTTGTGCCTCATGGCCAGCCGCAAAAAATCTTTGCCGCAGGAATAATATTTTTCATGCTCCTTGGCTTTCAAATACTTCAAAAAATCATACATGCTGGCCGTCAATTCATCGGCCGCGCCGCTGTTTTTCTTGCACCGGCCGACCACTAAACCAAAATTATCCGCCAGCTGATTTATTTGTTTCTCGTTACCGGACTCCGCCGCTTCTTGAAACATATAGGCCCAAACATCCGCCACCTGCTCGCCTTCATCACGCAGGAATTCAGAATAATCCAATTCTTCTACCTGGATATGCTCGGTTTTACTTTGGTTCAAAACCTTGGTGAATCCGCCGAGGCCGATCATTTCCCGAGGAGATCGCGAAATAAAATAGAAAAAATCCGTCAACTCATCTTCGTTTGCGCCGCGGGAAAATGTTACCCGCTTAATCTTGCGGGCATGAAGAAATTGGGCCAACTCAACACACAGCGGCGGCTTATCCCACTGCCTATCGGCGATCAGCAAAGCTGCCGGACTGACATGTATGGAAAACTGATCGATCTGCTCAGAAACGATATTCAATTCTTCCTTAAACGCGGCAATTGATTTGCGATAATAAGGGTGATCTTTGGGGTAGGCGCTGGCGTTGTTAAGAACGGCGCGCAAGGCCCTTAGAAACTTAATGACTATTTCCGGATTCTCCATAATCAGTATTGTACTATTAAACACAGCTTAGCTCAATAAATAACTAGACCAAGGCCGGGAATGTGGCCGAGCGAAAAAAAAGCGCCCGAAACACCGGGCGCCTTTTTTTCGCCGAACTGCTCTTAACGCTTATTTTCCATCAATAATCTTCTCGGCTTCCTTACGGTAAGCATCCATAACATAAGGAATTCCGGAGATTTTAGCCGCCTCTTCAGTTAAACTCATCAGGTCCTTACGGGAAACCGTCGCCAGACTGAAGTTTCTCGAACCGGCCATCAACTGCTGCAGACCGACTTTAATCCGCTGAGCAAAGGTGTAAATTCCGACTGCCCCCAGCGGGATATCCTTCATATCAGCGCCGTATTTCTCCGCCAGTTCCTCGTAACAAACAAAGATCTCTTCCGGCTTGACGCCGTATTCGGCAACGGTCGGCGGAAGATTATTATTGGCAATCCATTCTCCGATATTCTTGCCCACGAATCCGGGGATCATCAGCGCTCGGCCCATACAGACGGCTTTGACATAGGGGCTGCCCATAGCGAGGACTTTAAAGACGTGGTCTTCCAGAGAAAACCCGCCGGCAATAGCCAGATCCGGAACGCGCATCTTCTTCTTAGCCAGCTTCTCGCAGAACTCATAAGCCAAGGACTGCAGATAAAACGTAGGGATCCCCCACTCCTGCATCATCCGCCAGGGGCTCATCCCGGTTCCGCCCGGAGCGCCGTCGATGGTCAAGAGATCAATCTTGGCCAGCGATGAGAACTTCAACGCCTGCGCCAACTCCACCATGGAATATGCGCCGGTTTTAAGCGTAATCCGCTTAAACCCCAGATCGCGTAAACGCTTGATCTCCTTCATAAAGCCCGCTTCAGAAACAAAGCCCAACCGCGAATGCCGCTCAAATTCTTTAATCGCCCCGGCTTTAAATGCCTCTTGGTTGGCGCGAACGCTGGGATCAGGAGTAACAATATAGCCGCGTTTCTTTAATTCCTTGGCCCGGTCAAGGCTTTTTACTTTGATCTCTCCGCCAATGCACTTAGCGCCCTGGCCCCATTTTAACTCAATGGTATCTAATTTGTGCTTCTTACGCACGTACTCCGCGACCCCCAGACGGGTGTCTTCCACGTTCATCTGAACCAGGATCTCGCCATACCCGTCATGAAACCGTTTGTAGATCTCAATACGCCGGTCCATATCCGGGGCATTAACAATTTTGCCCTTAGCATCCAGCTCAAGCTTAGGGTCGATACCGCAGACATTCTCTCCGCAAACAATGGTCACTCCCGATATCGCGGCGCCCACGGCAAAATGCTCCCAATTCTTACGCGCGATCTCAGTTGACCCCAAAGCGCCCGTAAAAATCGGGGCCTGCATCTTTACTTTCTTTTCCCAGCCATATTCGGTCTCCACATTTACCCCGGGGAAAGTCGCGGTATCCGGGCTAGCCTCTACACCCTGAGGAAGGCCGTTGGCTCCCTGGGCGTAACCCTGAATATTAAGATGTGAATAGTCGACCGGGTAATCTTTATCTCCGCCTGCGGTTACCTCGCCAAACGGTCCGGGATAAATGACTTCCCGGCCTCGGAATGCTGATTTAAAAACTTCACAATTGCCGCGGCACGATTCCAGACAACGCGAACATAAGCCTGAACAGGGCACCACATTCTTCGAGCGATTAAACGTTCTAGTCGCGTCATTTCCACCCGGACTGCGTAAGTTCATAGCACATAGCTCCTCTCATTGCTTTTCTTTGCGCACACGCTGCCTTAATTATAAGCACAGGGGCACAAAAAAAATACGCCCTCTAGTATTTAGAGGACGTCTTTGTCCTTAAATTCTTCCGGCTATGATGGTAACAAAAGCCTATTCTATTGTCAAGCTATATCTGCGCCCTTAAGTTACAAGAATCTTGCGGACCATATCTTTCAATTCGACGGGGGTAACGGGTTTAGCCATAAGATAATTCTTGCCCGTTTTTCTATCAGCAGTCTCTTCGCCTTTGGTCAGGATGGCAGTAAGAAAAAGAATCGGGATATCCTTAGTATCCTTCTGCTCGGATAATATACCGGCTATTTCTTCGCCCGATAAATCCGGCATCATGACATCAAGGATGATCAGGTCGGGTTTGAAACTACGGGCTAACTCTATTGCTTCGCGGCCTTTAGTAGTGGCGCGCACCTCATAATCGGCGCGCTTAAGGATTTGCGACAAATAGGTAACGATATCTTGTTCATCATCAACCAATAATAATTTCTTAGGTTTAGCATCCATTGTAAAATTAACTTATCACTAATCTTAAGCCCTGTCAAGAATTTTGCCGAGCAAAGAGTTAATTGCGCCGTTTTTCTTGAGAGCGCGCCAGTAAAAAAAGAACATCCGAAAGTCGATTAATATAGGCAATCATATCCGGATCAAGCCTACGCCCGGAGCGTAAATAAGATACGAGGCGGCGTTCGGCACGGCGGGCCACAGCCCGCGCCACATCCAACGCCGCAGAAAGAGGCCTGGCCCCGGATAAAGAAAAACATCCGCGCGGATATAGACGGCCGCGCTCAAGGCCGAAAATAATATCTTCCAGACGCTTAACCTGATCCCGGCTGATACCGGATTTATCTTTTAAAGAGGCTGATTCTTCCGCGGCGACCTGCCGGCACAACGCTAAAACCTCGGTTTGCAGCGCCTCCAAATCGCGCCGGAGTATCCTGCTTGATGAAAGACTTTTAGCCAACCCAATAAAAGAGCATAATTCATCCAAAGCCCCCATGGCTTCAACGCGAGGGTTATCTTTAAAAACGCGCGCGCCGGGCCCGAAAAATCCGGTTTTACCGCTATCGCCTCTTTTTGTAGTTATAGCCATCTCGCAATCAACAACTTTCAATAAAGAATTACCCGGAAGACGGCTTGTGTCCCGGGATGCGCATCGGGATCAGTGAAATCATAGTCTCTATGCCGCGTAAGATCTGGTCAATAGTACAGGGTTTAGTAAGGTAATGGTCCGCTTCCAGATTATAACATTGCTTAACTGACTCAAATTCAGTCTTAGCGCTGATGATAATCACCGGCCGCCATTTATCGGTGTATCTTTTACGCACCTGTTCGAGCACCTCGTATCCGTTGAGTTTAGGCATGATCAGATCCAAAAGGATGACGTCAGGGTCATCTTCTTTCACTCTAAGCAGGGCTTCCTCTCCGTCGAAAGCAGTACAAACCGCATAGCCCTCGCGCTTTAATCGCGAGGCTAACGTTTCCACGACATCCACTTCATCATCTACTATGAGAATTTTATGGGCCATAAGCAAAATATATTACTGCTTACTTCCAGACTGAGACTGCCACCATTGCTTGGCTGACTCATAGTCCAAGATGTCTTGGGTTTTATATCCGGTTAACTCCGAAAACGACTCCAGCGCAGCCTTGACTACTTCTAAATGGGTATCATTTTCCGCGGTTTTAAGGAGCGCTTCGGCCACTCCTCTTTCCTTGCGGCTATGGAGTAAATGGGCAAATTTAGCCCGCACCTGCCATTGCGGATTATTGAGCATCTGCGCCGCTAACTCATCAGTAGAAATCTTGTCATCAACAATCTGTATGGCATCAGCGCTGGAATAGGCTACCGGCATATCTTTAATGCCCGGTTTAGTCGCATAGTAGGCTACTACCCGCATAATCTCCGCTCGGGCAATTTCGCATAACCCGACA
>JBFZAQ010000145.1:0-4998 GCA_041308885.1 Candidatus Omnitrophota bacterium
AATTAAAATCTTAGAGAACATAATCCAAAAAACCTCTTCAAGAATATTTATACAGGCTCAATCAAGAACATCGATTGCCCGAATTCTACCGGTTCGGCATTATCCACAATAACCTCAATTACCTTGCCTTTAATTTCGGATTTTATTTCATTCATGAGTTTCATCGCTTCGATGATGCAGATAACTTGCCCCGGCTCGATAATTTGGCCGACCTCGACATAAGGAGGGGCTTCCGGGGAAGGGGCGCGATAGAAGGTTCCCACCATCGGCGCTTTTATCTCCACCGATTTGATCGCCGACTGCCCCGACGGCTCAGCCGCGGATTTGGACGGGAACTCCTGGCCTAGCCGCTCCTTCTCAATGATGATCGGCGCAGCCGCGCCTTCCGGGGTTGAACCGGATTTCCTGAGGCGGATGCGCGTGCCATCCTTCTCCACTTCCAGCTCCACCAGTCCGTTGTCGTTCATGAGATTAACCATTTCCTTGATCTCTTTTAAATTCATCTTGCTGCCCTTTCGACATAGGCGCCTGAGCGGGTATCCACCTTAATCGTATCCCCCTCAACGACAAAGAGCGGCACCTGGACGACCGCTCCGGATTCCAGCGTCGCAGGCTTGGTCCCGCTTTTGGCAGTATCGCCCTTTATCCCAGGCTCGGTATGAGTTACTGCAAAGACTATAAAATTGGGAAGCGCCACGTTAATCAAATCGTTTTTATAGAAATAAGCCGACACCTCCAGATTATCCTTGAGGAATTTAGCCTTATCGCCTATCGCTTCGGAAGGCAGGCCCAGTTCTTCATAATTCTCGGTATCCATAAAATGCAGCATATCACCGGAAGAATATTGATATTGCAGTTTGCGCTCTTCGACGAAAGCCTCGGCTATGGATTCATTGCCGCGAAAAGTATATTCTTGAACCGCGCCGGTCTTGATCTGCCGGACCTTGACCCGGACAAACGCCGCCCCTTTTCCGGGTTTAACATGCTGGCATTCCAAAACCAAATATACCTGGCCGTCCAAATCAATAGTTAAACCGCCTTTAATATCATTTATTGAGAGTGCCACTGAGTACCACTGCTCCTTTCTCTGTTACCGCTACCATATCCTCGATCCGCACCCCGAACTTACCGGGAAGGTATATAGCCGGCTCAATCGTAAAAACCATGCCGGGGCACAGCGGCTGGGTATCTCTTGAAGATAAATGCGGAGCTTCATGCACTTCCAAGCCGATTCCGTGTCCCACATTATGATTGAAATAAGGGCCAAAACCGCATTCCTTAATCCACTGGCGGCTGGCCACGTCAACTCTATTACACGGGATACCCGGCTCAACTGCCTTAATCGCTCGGCTTTGGGCTTCCAGCACTACTGCGTAAACCCGCGCGTACAGACTATCAATTGTACCGACAAAGAATGTCCTTGTCAAGTCGGATTTATAACCGTTAAAATCCACCCCCATATCGATCAAAACCGGTTCATTTGCTTTAAGTTTACGCTGAGATGTAAGATGATGGGGAAAGGCGGAATTGGGCCCGGAAGCCACAATCACCTCAAAAGCCATACCTCTGGCGCCTGCGAACCGAATAAATCGCTCTAGCTCACCGGCTATCTCCAACTCAGTCCGGCCAACCTTAAGAATACGTTTGGCAAACTTGAAAGCCGCAATGGCAATTCCCACAGCTTCCCGGATTTTCTTCAACTCAACCGGGGTCTTGAGCTCTCTCAAGCCCTCAACTAAGCCGGCCGTATGGACAAATCTCTGGGTTACGTTCAACCCCTCTTTAATCTTGGCGTATTCGGCATAGGGCAATATCCTGCCCTCAAATCCGATCCTCTTAAGTTTGAGTTCCTCGCAGGTCTGCGCGATCAACGTAAAAACCGAACCTTTAATACACTGAAGCGTAAAACCTTTCAGATATGCTTTGGACTCTTCAGTGTAGCGGCTATCAGTAATATAAATTCCGGACCGGCGGGATACGATCAAATAAGAGTCCCGGCTGGGATAATCGGTAAGATAGGATATATTGCTGGGACTGCTGATTAATAACCCGTCTAAATCCCGGGATTTCAAAGCTGCTAGTAACTGATCGAGGCGCTGACGCGAAGTTTTTAACATAGCTATAAAATCAGGCTGATTCCGAAGGCAAACAACCCTGTCGTCATTGCGGGTCCGCTATTGATTAATTGGCGGGCGAAGAATCCAATTCCAACTTAGATTCTTCACTGCGTTCAGAATGACGAATATTAGGGCCTGCGCTGCGCCCGGGATGACGAATGTTGAGGGCTCCGCTGCACCTGGGATAACAGATTATGATATTAAATCCAACAATGCTTCCAAGCCGAGCAGATAACTATTAGCGCCAAACCCCATGATCGTGCCTTTGGCTGCCGGGCTGATTAAAGATGTTTGTCTAAACGCTTCTCGGGTGTGGATATTAGAGAGGTGAACTTCAACCGTGATAACCCCTGAACCGGCTATGGCATCGCGAATAGCCACGCTGGTGTGGGTATAAGCGGCAGGATTAATCAGGATGCCGGCAAAACGCTTACCGGCCTGGCCGATATGGTCAACGATGACCCCCTCAACATTAGATTGGACAATAGTCAGGCTGACTTTATATTTCTTAGCTACTGCCCGAAGCCTGGCATTAATCTGCGCCAAAGTAACCTTACCGTAAACCGCGGGCTCCCGAGTACCTAACATCTGCAAGTTTGGGCCGTGAATGACTAGAATTCGTTTCATATCTCCTCTATCGCCCAGCAAATTCCTGCGTCTTGCGTCATGCGTCTTGCGTTTTACTCCCGCTATTCCGCCTCATCAATCAACATGACTGGTATTCCATCTCTAATCGGATACTTCTTGCCGCATTTCTTACAAACAATCTTGCTCTCTTTTAATTCCACGTCCCCCTTACAGTCCGGACAAGCCAAAATATCCAGAAGATCCTTATCAATCATAATTCACCTCCATCAAATGCCGTCATTCTGAGGCCGTAGGCCGCCTGCCTGCCGGCAGGCAGGAAGAATCTATTTAAGATCCCTCGCTGCGCTCGGGATGACATTTAATTATCATTTCTTATTCACCGCGCCAACATACTGCATCTTCAACTCCGCAAGCACGTTTTCCAAGAGCTTCACTTCTTCGGGAGTCAAATTACCCTTAGTCTTATCCCGAAGCATATCCATAGTGTCGATCATAAAACGGGCCTGGGTCAAGTCCTCATTTGTTTTATTGGTCGACGGATTCGGCATAGCCCCCAAGGATATCGATGCCTGCAAAGCCAGGGTAGTAACAAAAAAACTAAAATCCGGCTTATCCGGGGAAAAAGATCCCGGTTTCTTCAAACTTTCCTTTTCCTTGCTTACCGCCTCTTTCCAACTCTCATCAATACTCTTCGCTTGCTCATCCATATACTTTACCCTTTCTCAATCCCCGCATTTAATCCCCGGAGTAAAATGCGGGGATCGGGGTGGGGGATAATGATTCCCGCATAGCCGACTACACTCGAAAAATCACCGCTAACATCACCGCTAGTCTGATAGGATACAAGCTCCCCTTTTCGCGCGCCCAGGGCTTTGGCTGCTGCCAACATTACGGCCACCGGCGCGTAACCGCACATCGATATATCAAACTTGGCAATCCGCTTAAACAAATCCTCTTCGTTCAAATCCAGGATCGCCGCAATTGCCTGTTGATCTTTGGCCTTGGCTTGCTTCTGCGGTTCATAATGCGTCATATCCGAACTGGCCGCCAATAACACCGAATCTTCGGCTTGCGCTTCTCTTACGACTGTGGCCAGCTCATTACCCAGCACTTGCAGCTGAGTCAAATCGTCGGCACTTATGGCAATGGGTATTATTTTAACCTCGGACTTAAAATACTGCAGCAGCGGCACCTGAACTTCCAGAGAATGCTCATCCTGATGCGCTGACGCATCCTCCCGCAACAGCCGGGAACGAGCTAATAATTTTTTGGCCAGCCGCATATCAATCTCAGCCTGCCCAAAAGGAGTCTGCCAAGCGCCCTCAGTCATAATACTAAAGGCTTCCCCCCTGCCGGTATGATTCGGCCCTAACAATAAAACTGTTTCCGGTAAAGTAATAGCCGCGATAGTCTTGGCCGCCACAGCGCCCGAATACATGTATCCGGCGTGCGGAAGCATACACGCAATACACGGCTTGGGCTGCTTTATTTTATCAACGAATCCCTCAATCTGGCGCGTTAACTCTTCTGCCGAAGAAGGATAAAAACGTCCGGCGACTGCCGGTGGGCGTACTTTCATACTTGTCACCTAATTTATCCGCCAAATGCTTCCGGCCGGCTATAATCTGTGCTCCGGTCGCCGGATGATGAGCTTCGATGACCAATAACATCTCATCCCGTAAATATGGTTTAAGCCGGCTAAAATCATACTCCCCTTTTGCCGGAGCTTTATGATCATGATAACCGGTAATATCATGCAAATGCAGCCCGCGCATATACGGGGAATATCGCCGCAGAAATTCCTCCCTGGGGACAACCCCGATATTCTCCATTAATTGCGCATGCCCGACATCATGCCAATAAAACAAAGGGGCCCCCTTAAACCGGGAAAAAATCTGCTCAAATTCACCCAAAAACGGGATCT
Source organism: Candidatus Omnitrophota bacterium (assembly GCA_041308885.1). Taxonomy (GTDB): domain Bacteria; phylum Omnitrophota; class Gorgyraeia; order Gygaellales; family Profunditerraquicolaceae; genus JBFZAQ01. Next base: position 4,630 of record JBFZAQ010000145.1, read on the forward strand.
CCCGCAGGTAATAACGAGTCTCTACGCCCAGCCAGACTCCTTGCTGCTGGGCATAGCCGCTTAGCTCATCGAGGCTGCGCAGGAGGCTCTCCCAATAGGGCTGAATATGCGTAGCCCGCTCAGAAAGAACCTCATCCTTCAATGCCGTATATTCCGGGGTGCCTATTTTACCGCGGATGAATAGATCAATCAACTCCCGTGTTCTATCGGGAATCTCAACCCGGCCGGTATGCAAAACCACTGCCTGCGCCCCCAAACGCTGAGCAGTCTCTACCGTCTTCTTGGTATATTTGACCGCCAACTGCCGCTCGTCGAAATCAGGCGAGGCCAGCGAATAACAGTCCGGGAGCGCCTCCCCGCGCGTCTTGC
>JBFZAQ010000146.1:0-5876 GCA_041308885.1 Candidatus Omnitrophota bacterium
CCGGTCATCCTTTTTTTCTGGACCACGTGGTGCCCGCACTGTCGTAAAGAGCTGGAGAGAATTGATACGATGAGCCGGCAGTTTAAGCAAGAGGGGATTAAAGTCTTACCTGTGGATATAGGCGAATCTCCGGTTAAGGTGATGAATTTTCTGAAGAGCCGGAATTTGAATCTTCCGGTTTTATTGGATGTATCCAGCACCGTGGCCCGCGATTACAATATCAGGGGAGTGCCGACTTATATTTTTATTTCTAAGACCGGCGCGATTATATCTGAAGAGCATACCTTGCCCAGCGACTATAAAGAGTTGCTGCAGTAATTTTTTTCTGAGGCTAAGATTATGGATGAGTCAATTAACGGTCTTTTAGCGCTCTGGAAAAAGCGGAATATCGAGGGATTATACTGCGAGACCAAAGAAAGCGCAGTTGCCAAGATTCTGGATATGGTTCCGGCTGCGGATTCTATAGGCATATCCGGATCCGTGACTCTCGATCAAATCGGGGTCGTGGCCCGTCTTAATTCCCGCGGTAATAAAGTTTATAACCAATATAAGACCGGGATAAACCGGCAAGAGAGCTTACGGATTCGCCAGGAGGGAGCGCAAGCCGACTGGTATTTATCCAGCGCCAACGCGGTAGCGGCTACGGGTGAATTAGTTTTTTTGAGCGCCTATGGCCAACGCCTATCCGGGATCGCCAATGCCAAGCATGTTTTGTTAGTCTGCGGCATAAATAAAATATGCGAGAATTTGCCTGTGGCTTTGGCCCGGGCCCGGGAATATGTTACTCCGCTTAATTGTAAGCGGCTATCCTGGCCAAGCGCTTGCCTTGCCGACGGCCGGTGCCGGAAAGACGAATGTGTGCTTCCCAAGTTCCGAAGAATGTGTTGTCAGACATTGATTATCGAGGCAGAAGTGGCCGCGCAGCGGCTAAAAGTGCTGATGGTCGGAGAGAAATTGGGGTATTAAGATAGGTTTTAGGTGATAGGTTATAGGTTTTAGCAATTCAAAGATTCTATCTTTTTTGCTACAACCTAAAACCCACTCGAGTTAGACGGGACTTTATGCTTACGAAAAAGATTTCCGACTTTCTAAAAGACCGCGAATTCATGCATGTGGCGACGGCGGATAAATTAGGTAATCCCAACGGCGCGCCTAAATTTCTTTTAAAGATCGAAAGTAATTATATATATTTGGTGGATTATGTCATGGGTAAAACCTACGAAAATATTAAAGTTAACCCCAGGGTATCGATTTCCGCGGTTGACTACGATACCCTTAACGGATACCGGATCAACGGAAGCGTGGAGACTATTGAGCGGGGTCCGGCCTTCGAGGCCTTGGGCGAAGAGATTAAATTGAGGAAGCTGCAATTGTCGACACAGAGGGTCATCCAGGGGGTCAGCCGCGGCAAGAGGCATGAACAGTTTGAGCTGCAGCTGTCGGATACGGTCGCGGTTCTCAAGGTGAGAATTAATGAGATTACCGAGATTGTCCCCAGTGGGGCCCTATATAAGGAAAAGCTTTTATGAAGAATATTCGCGGAATGGCTACCGGAATCGGCAGTCTGCCGCACATTCATCCGGATGAAGCAATAGAACTGATATTCAAGCATATTCCGCAAATCCCTTTTTGGCCGCAACTGCCTAAGCGTAGTCCGCGGGAAGGGATGCTGGCGCAGTTTAGCGAGAATATGCCGATGCTCCAAGCTGAAGGCGGAAGTCTTGTATTCAAGGGGCAACTGGACAAGGATGCGCGGCTTGAGGAATTTTACGCGGCCATTATTGATAACAATCTGGATTATTTCGGCATCTCCGACGATTTTGCCGTCGGATTACGCGCTTTCTCCCGGGCGCTCGAGAAGAGAGGTACTTCGGGGATTGAGTATATCAAGGGTCAAGTGACCGGCCCATTTACCTTTAGCGCCGGCGTAAGCGATAGCTCGGGTAAAGCCCTTTTGCACGATGAAGTGATGATGCAGGCGATCAGCAAAGGTTTGGCGATGAAGGCGCGTTGGCAGGCGCGTTTTTTGAAGAAGTTCGGCAAAGAAATCATCGTTTTTGTGGATGAGCCGTATTTAGGCTGTTTTGGTTCAGCGTATACGCCGATTACCCGGGAGCGGGCCGTTAGCGTATTGAGTGAATTTACGGACAGTCTGACAGCTGACGGTATCCATTGCGGGGTGCACTGCTGCGGTAATACTGATTGGTCGATTTTTACCGATGTCCCGGGCCTAAGTATAATTAATTTCGACGCCCATGATTTTCTGGACCGGGTTATCCTCTATGCGGATGACCTTAAAGGGTTTTTTCAAAGAGGCGGAATTCTATGCTGGGGTATTGTCCCTACTCGGGAATTCAACGAGGCGGGGATGGTTTCGCGCTTAAAGCAGAAGATTGAAGCTGCAGTTTTAGCCTTTGCAAACAAAGGGATAGACCCCCGGATGCTCCTTAACCAGTCCTTAATTTCTCCCAGCTGCGGAATGGGGTCATTGACTATTCCGGATAGCCGGCGTATCCTCGAAGTCCTGAGCAGTCTTTCAGAGTTCCTGCGAAAATAGCTAAAAAATAAAGTATTTGACAAATTAGAGCAAAAGTTATATTATAATGCTTCATTTGGCCCTGCTCCTTGCCTTAAGCGCAGGGGGCAATCTGCCGAGAAAATGACTGAAAGGGCGGTTTTATGAAAGAGATACGTATTCACGCGCGCGCAGGCCAGGGGGCGATCACCACTGCTGCTCTCTTAGGGTATGCCTATTTTTTAAAAGGGATGTATCCTTATGCCTTTCCTCACTTTGGAGCGGCGCGGATGGGAGCGCCGATGAATGCCTTTGTCCGCGTTGATTCTAAACCGGTACGGCTGCGCAGTCAGATTTACGAGCCGGATTATATAATTATTATGGACGCTACGCTCACCCGGGGTTTTAATTGTTTTTCTGGCCTTAAAGATACCGGTATCGCTATTATTAATGAGGGCCAGGGCGCGGATATCCCCAAGGTTAAGGCAGCGCAGAAGATTTATAGTTTAGCCGCTAATGAGATAGCGCTTAAGCATATCGGCCGGCCATTAGGCAATACTGCTTTGTTGGGGGCTTTTTGCGCGGCCACAGGCGAACTGGATGCCGATACGCTGATCGCTGCGATCAAGAACAGATTCTCCGGCAAGGCCCAAGAGGGCAACATCGCCGCGGTCAAAGAAGGATTCGAGTTAGTAGGAAAGAAAAAATAATCAGCCAGTTTTCTTGGTTTTCTAAAACCTAACACCTAAAACCTAAAACCTTTTTAAGGAGTCCTCATGTACGGACCATTAATCAGTAAGCCTAAGTCCAGCCGGAATAATAAGACTGGTTCTTGGCGAGTTGAAACTCGGCCGAAGTTTCTGAAGAAGAATTGTATCGCCTGCAAGATGTGCGTATTAATTTGCCCCGAGGCCTGCATCGAGGGGAATGAAAAAAATACCTATGATTGCGATTATACTTATTGCAAGGGCTGCGGTAATTGCGCCGTGATTTGCCCCAAGCAGGATATTGTGATGATTAAAGAAACAAGGGAATAGATTATTCTGGTATTTAAGAAAGGAAGGTTGTGGTGAAGGAATTTTTGGAAGGTTCGCGGGCTGTGGCGGAAGTGGTTAAGTTGATAAGGCCGGGGGTGATCTCGGCCTACCCGATTACCCCCCAGACCCATATTGTCGAGGAATTGGCCCAGATTGTTGCGGACGGCCATTTAAACGCTCAATTTGTCAATGTGGAATCCGAGCATTCGGCAGCATCGGTGGTACTGGGGGCGGTAGCTACCGGAGTACGTTCTTATACCGCGACCAGTTCGCAGGGGCTATTGCTTATGGCGGAGGTCCTGTTTAATATTGCCGGGTTAAGGCTGCCTTTGGTTATGACTTGTGCTAACCGGTCCATATCCGCTCCGATTAATATCTGGAATGATCAACAGGATTCAGTATCTCTGCGTGATTGCGGGTTCCTCCAGCTATTTGCCGAAGATATCCAAGAGGCGGTAGATTTGCATCTTATTGCCTATAAGCTGGCCGAAGATAAGGCAATTATGTTGCCGGTGATGGTCTGTATGGATGGTTTTATACTTACCCATGGTATTGAGACGGTTCAGATGCCCTCCCAGGAGCAAGTTGATGCTTTCTTGCCGGCATACAGCCCTTTATTTAAATTAGATCCGGCTAATCCGCTGACTTTAGGACCGTTGGTTGATCCCGAGTACTATATGGAAACCCGCTACGCTATCCAGGAGACGATGAAAGAAGCGTTGGGTTTACTGCCTAAGATTGCCGCTGATTTCAATAAAGTTTTTGGACGGAAATATAACGGTTTAATCGAAAAATATCAGGTTGATGATGCCGAGCGGGTGATTGTGGCCATGGGCTCGGTCTGCGGCACGATCAAAGACGTAGTCGATGAGCTGCGCGCTAAAGGCAAGAAAGTCGGCCTTTTGAAGATCGCTTCTTACCGGCCTTTCCCGGCGCAACAGATTTATGAGGCGCTTAAGAATATTCCTAAAGTAGGAATTGTGGACCGGGCGCTTTCTTTAGGGTCCTGCGCGCCGTTAGTTTCGGAAGTCAAGGCCGCTTTTTTCGGCAAGAAAAATGCGCCGGCGGCGATTAGTAGTTTCATTCTTGGTTTGGGCGGCCGGGATATTACCCGGGATTCCATTAAAGAAATCTTTAAGCTTTTGACCGGGAAAGAAAAACAGGGTGAATTTATAGATTTGAAGCCGGAATTATTAAAGGAGAAATATGAGTAATCATTTGCTTACTTCGGGGCACACCGCCTGCGCAGGGTGCGGGCAGTCGCTGGGCGCCCGCCTGGTCGTTGATGCCGCCGGGCCGAATACGATTATCGCCAATAATACCGGATGCCTTGAGGTTTTTTCGACCAAATATCCGGAATCCGCCTGGGGAGTCCCGTTTATTCATTCCCTTTTTGAGAATTGCGCGGCTGTGGCTTCCGGGGTAGAGGCGGCGCTCAAATATTTAGGTAAAAAGGACACTATTAATGTGATTGCCCAGGCCGGCGATGGAGGGACCGCGGATATCGGGCTGCAAGCGATTTCCGGGATGCTTGAGCGCGGCCACGATATCTTATATGTCTGCTATGATAATGAAGCTTATATGAATACCGGTGTACAGCGCAGCGGTTTAACCCCTTTTGATTCGAATACGACCACTAGCCCTGTGGGTTCACAGTCCCAGGGGAATCCCCGGCCGAAGAAACCGATGCCGGAGATCGCCTTGGCCCATGGTATTGCGTACGTGGCCACGGCTTCGGTGGGTTTCCCTCAAGATCTGCAACGCAAAGTCAAGAAGGCCCTGGCTATCAAGGGGCCGAAATATATGCAAGTGCATGTGCCTTGCCCGTTGGGATGGCGGCACGAGTCAAGCGCGACTTATCAAGTGGCTAAATTAGCGGTGGAAACCGGATTATATCCTATCTTTGAGTATGAGAACGGCGTACTTGGCGCAGTGCGGCAGATCCAGCCTAAACCGGCGGTGGAATATCTCAAGACCCAGGCCCGGTTCAAGCATCTGCTCAATAATCCGGAAGAGATAGCGAAGATTCAAGCGATTGCCGATGCGAATATTCAGAAATATAATTTGAGGCTCCAGGCGTCCGCGGCAGCCGGAAGTTAGCTCTGCTTTTTATCATTAATATAGATTTAGAGTGTTTAAAAAAAGGGGGAATGAAAATGGGAAAACAATTACGCGCGATTTCCGAAGTCAGTCTTAAAGATTTGGTCAAGGATTTAACCAAGGCCTACGCGGATGAATGGCTGGCTTATTATTTGTACTGGTACATGGCCCAGACTGTTTCCGGTAAGGCTTGTGAGGGCATGAAAGGGATGCTTGAGAAAGCG
>JBFZAQ010000147.1:0-3234 GCA_041308885.1 Candidatus Omnitrophota bacterium
CCGGTATAAGTTGTTTCGTCGCACTCCAGCCTCTTCGGCAGCTGAAAATCCTTCCATTTAATACCCATTTAGTTCCTCCGCAGTATGTTTGTATAACGCCTATTTCGAATACAACTCGACGATAAGCTGTTCTTTAATGACATTATCGATATCGCTTTTCTCCGGAAGGCGCAAAACCTTGGCCTTCAGGTCGGCGCGATTGAATTCCAGCCAGCTGGGCACGGTCCTGCCCTTGGTCATCTCCATCAGAGCTTTGAGATTTTCCAGGGCTTTCGGTTTAGGCCTAAGCTGAATAACATCATTTACCGAAACCCGATATGAAGGAATATTGACCCGCTTATCATTCACATACACAAAGTTATGACCGACGATCTGACGGGCATGCTTGCGAGACGTGCCAACACCTAACCGATAAATCAGATTATCGAGGCGACGCTCCAGCAGCTGCAAAAGTATCTTACCGGTAACGCCCTTAGACTTGGCGGCCACCGCAAAATAACCCCGGAACTGCCGCTCAAAAACGCCATAGATACGGCGGACTTTCTGCTTCTCGCGCAGCTGTAACCCATAGTTGGAAAGCTTCGGTTTATTTGAACCATGCTGCCCGGGCGCGTAAGCGCGTTTAGTTAAAGCGCACTTTTGCGTTAAGCAGCGCGTTCCCTTTAAGAATAACTTGTCGCCCTCGCGGCGGCACAATCTACATGATGCATCCAGATATCTACCCATTATATTGGCTCCCTGTATTAGACTCGACGCTTCTTCTTTGGGCGGCACCCGTTATGCGGAATTGGGGTGGCATCCTTTATCGATATAACTGTCAAACCCGCTGCCTGCAAGGCCCGAATTGCCGACTCCCGGCCGAACCCCGGGCCCTTGACGATAACTTCAACTTCCTTCATGCCTACTTCTTTGGCTTTTTTGGCCGCATCATCGGCAGCCATCTGCGCGGCAAAAGGCGTTGATTTCTTCGAACCGCCATACCCCACAATACCGGGGGTTGACCAAGCCAAGACATTGCCCTGTTTATCCGTAATGGTAATAATCGTATTATTAAAACTCGCCTGGATATGCGCGATACCGGCGGTTACACCCTTTGCCAACTTTCTTTTCTTAGCTTTATCTTTAGTGGCCATTCAATTCTCCTGTTTTATGAAGCTTAGTCATATATCAAACCGCTTGGTCATGCTGAAGCCGCCGGCGTAGGCATCCATCGCCATCTTAACTTCAGTTACTTCGCCGGTTTAGCAGCCGGCGGCGCGGCTCGCTTAGGAGCCTCAGTAGTCTTACGCACCACAGCCAAGCCGCCCTTACGCGGACCCTTACGGGTACGGGCATTGGTCCGGGTACGCTGCCCGCGTACCGGTAAACCTTTTTTATGGCGCAGACCTCTCCAGGAGCCAATATCCATTAAACGCTTGATATTCTGCGAGATATCCCGCCGCAAATCTCCCTCGGCGCGGAAATTCTTCTGAATAATATTGGTAATCCGCATGATTTCATCATCACTAAGATCCTTGGCCCGCTTACCGGAATCGATCCCGGCTTCCACCAAAACCTGATTAGCCAGCTTCCGGCCCACTCCGTATAAATACATAAGCGATATCTCAATCCTTTTTTCCTTAGGTATATCCACACCAAGAATTCTGGGCATATTAGTTACTCCTTAATCTTACTCACTTACAATCTTACTCACTTACCCCTGTCTTTGTTTATGCTTCTGATTACTGCAAATTACCCGGACAACACCGCGCCGCTTAATGATCTTGCACTTATCACAAATTTGCCGAATCGAAGATTTTACTTTCATTGCTTTACCCTAAAGGTTATCCTCCCCCGGCTTAGATCGTACGGGGAAAGCTCGAGCTTAACTTTATCACCGGGCAGAATACGAATATAATTCATGCGCATTTTCCCCGAAACATGCGCTAAAACTACGTGGCCATTCTCCAACTGCACCCGGAACATGACGTTGGGCAACGCCTCAATCACTGTTCCTTCTGTTTCGATTAATTCTTCCTTGGGCATAGTACGAATTACGCTATTGCGTTAATATCTCGGGGCCCTGGTCGGTAATGGCTACCGTATGCTCAAAGTGCGCCGACTGCCGGCCGTCTTTGGTTACCGCTGTCCAGCCATTATCCAATATCCGGCACTCCCAAGTACCGAGATTTACCATCGGCTCAATAGCCAAAACCATATTCGGCACAAGCATCGGGCCTTCATGGGGCCGGCCGAAATTAGGAATCTCAGGCTCCTCATGGAGCTGACGGCCGATACCGTGCCCGACAAACTGCCGGACTACCGAAAAACCGTTTTGCTCTACATACCGCTGGACCGCCGCGGATATATCAAACAAATGGTTGCCCGGCCGGGCTTTTTTTATACCCTCGTAAAGCGAGCGCTTGGTGACCTCAAGCAGCTTTTTGACCCTGGAGTCAATACGACCGACCGGTATAGTCGTTGCGCAATCTGAGAAATAGCCGTCAAATATAATACCGATATCAATACTGACAATATCACCATCAGTGATCAGGCGCCCGCAGGGTATTCCGTGCACTACCTCTTCATTCAGCGAAACGCACAGCGAACACGGATAACCCTTATACCCTTTGAATGCGGGAACCACGCCTTCTTTAGCGATCAAATCGTCGGCCAACCCATCCAGTTCGGCAGTGGTCACCCCCGCCTTGACCGCTTTAGTCAACCGCCGCATAATCTGAGCTAAAATCTTGCCGCTGCGGCGCAGACCCTGCAGGTCATCTTCAGATTTAAGCGGGATCATGCGCTCTTACGCAAGATTGCCAACACGTTATGCAACACTAGCGGCGCATCTTGATCCGCCGGTACCGCGACATGCTTATGTTGATGTTGAAAATACTCTACCAGCGGATCCGCTTCATTACGGTACACTTCCAACCGCTTGCGGATGGTCTCTTCTTTATCATCAACCCGCTGATATAAATCCGCCCCGCATTTATCACAGATCATCGCCACCTTCGGCGGCATATTCGTCTTATGAAAATTAGCCCCGCATTTACTGCAGACCAACCTGCCCGACAGCCGCTGAATAATTATTTTTTCGCTGGCCGACAGCTCAAGGGCATAATCTATAAATAGTTTCTTAGCCGTCAAGATCTCATCCAGCTTTTTGGCTTGGGCCGCATTGCGCGGATAGCCGTCCAAGATAAACCCGGTACGCACATCCGGCCGATCAAACCGGTCGATCAACATCTA
>JBFZAQ010000148.1:0-10940 GCA_041308885.1 Candidatus Omnitrophota bacterium
GCGGTAATCATCCGGTTAAGGACATTAAGACCGGCAAGGTCGCCATCACGGTGCAGAATCACGGTTTTTGCGTGGATATTGAGACTTTGAATAGGAAGGAAGTCGAAATTACTCATATTAATCTTAACGATATGACTCTGGAGGGGATGCGGCATAAGAAACTTCCGGTATTTTCAGTGCAGTTCCATCCCGAGGCCGGTCCGGGTCCGAATGATGCGGCGTATCTTTTCGATAAGTTTATCGAGATGATAAAAAAAAGTAAAAGAACACCGTAATTTCTGTGTAATGTTTTATGTGTAATATGTAATGCTGGTTTAATGCGAAAGAATGTGTAATGAAAAGGGCAGAAAATTAATCTTTTTCCATTACACAATTTAACATTACACTCACATTACACATTAAACTTTACACATTACACAAAACTAATATGCCTAAACGAACAGACATTCATAAAATTCTCATCATCGGCTCCGGCCCGATAATCATCAGCCAGGCCTGTGAGTTCGATTATTCCGGTACTCAGGCCTGTAAGGTCTTGCGTCAGGAGGGATTCAAGGTAATTTTGGTTAATTCCAATCCCGCCACTATCATGACCGATCCCCAGATCGCCGATAGTACTTATATCGAGCCGATCACCGCCGATATTATTGAGTTGATCATTGCCAAGGAACGTCCGGATGCGCTGTTGCCGACGCTCGGCGGCCAGACGGCTTTGAATGTGGCGGTGGATTTGGATAAAAAAGGCATTCTTAAAAAATATAAGGTCGAAGTAATCGGCGCCAACATTAAAGCCATTAAGAAAGGCGAGGATCGCCGGCTATTCAAAAAAGCTATGGCCCGTATCGGCCTGGACTTGCCTAAAAGCGGCAAGGCTTACACTCTCAAGCAGGCCGGCGAGATCGCCGGGACCATCGGTTTCCCGGTAATTATTCGTCCTAGTTTTACTCTCGGGGGCACTGGCGGCAGCGTGGCTTATAATGCGCAGGAGTTCGAAGCGCTTGCCCAATATGGGTTAGAGTCTAGCCCGATTAACGAGATCCTAGTTGAGGAGTCGGTGGCCGGGTGGAAAGAATTTGAATTGGAAGTCATGCGGGATATTAAAGACAATGTGGTCATTATTTGTTCAATCGAAAATTTTGACCCCATGGGCGTGCATACCGGAGATAGTATTACCGTTGCTCCCGTACAGACGTTGACTGATCGGGAATACCAGAAGATGCGCGATGCGGCAATTGCCTGCATTCGGGAGATTGGAGTAGAGACCGGAGGATCGAATATCCAGTTTGCGGTGCATCCGGAAACCGGCCGGATGGTTGTTATTGAAATGAACCCGCGGGTTTCCCGCAGTTCGGCCTTGGCATCCAAAGCCACAGGTTTCCCTATTGCCAAGATCGCCGCGAAATTGGCAGTGGGATTTACTTTGGATGAGATACCTAACGATATAACTAAAGAAACACCGGCTTGTTTTGAGCCGTCGATTGATTATTGCGTAGTTAAGATTCCGCGTTTTACTTTCGAGAAGTTTCCTTCGGCAGATCCGACTTTAACCGTGTCCATGAAGTCCGTCGGTGAGCAGATGTCTATCGGCCGGACTTTCAAGGAGGCGCTGCAGAAGGGCTTACGTTCCTTGGAAATCGGGAGATACGGACTAGAGAGCATGCTGTTTAGCGACCCCGCGCATCCGGCGGTGGATGATGGAGTCAGGGAGAAGATCATTGCGAAGCTAAAAACCCCTAATGCCGAGCGTATCTTTTTTATCGGTGATGCGTTACGGATCGGATTCGATCTGGAAAAAATACATGCCTTAACTCAAATTGACCGCTGGTTCCTAGCGAATATCCGGGAGATTATTCATCTAGAAAAAGAGATTATTACCAACAAAGGCGCTTTTAGCGCCGGCCTGTTGCGTAAGGCTAAAGAGTGCGGTTTTAGCGACCGGCAATTAGCCAAGCTCCTGGGTAAGTCGGAAGAGCAGTTGTATTCCCTGCGTAAATCCGCCGGAATAGAACCGGCGTTTAAGCTCGTGGATACGTGTGCTGCGGAATTCAAAGCCTTTACCCCGTATTATTATTCTACCTATGATCAATAATCTTGGTTGTATTATCTCCAGCCCAGCGTAGTCCAAAGTTAACCGAGTTTTCAGTATCATTTAGATTAAATACGCAATCAGCTTATCAGGGCCAATTTAACCTGATACCCTGATCCACGATTTTCCTAAACGTGTGTCCTGGTGTCCTGAAAATATCGTTATTTTAATTTACATTCTCGTTTCCATCAGTATAATAGTCTTAACTAAACTCACACATGAAAACCGTCCCCATTGGATTCGATAACGAAAAATACCTCCAGGAACAGACCGCAGCCATCAATGAGCGGGTTGCCCAGTGCGACAACAAGCTCTATCTGGAGTTCGGCGGCAAATTGTGTTTCGATTACCATGCCGCCCGAGTCTTGCCCGGTTATGACCACAACGTTAAGATCCGGCTTTTGCAGCTGCTCAAGGATAAGATTGATATCGTGCTTTGTATTTATGCCGGGGACATTGAAACCGGCCGGATCCGAGGCGACTTCGGCATCACCTATGACGCCGCCACTTTTAAACTTATCGACGACATGCGGGCTTGGGGGCTGGATGTGGCAGCGGTGGTTATTACCCGTTTTATGCAGCAATCCTCAGCGGTTATCTTTAAAAATAAATTAGAGCGCCGGGGTATCGCGGTTAATTTGCATTATCCCATTGAAGGCTATCCGGCCAATATTGATCGCGTGGTCAGCAAGGACGGCCTGGGTAAGAACGAATATGTGGCCACTAAGAAGCCGCTGGTGGTCGTGACTGGGCCGGGACCCAATAGCGGCAAGCTAGCCACCTGTTTGTCGCAGTTGTACCATGAGCATGCTCGCGGCATTAACGCCGGTTACGCCAAATTCGAAACATTTCCCATTTGGAATCTCCCCTTGAAACATCCGGTAAATGTGGCCTATGAGGCAGCCACAGCCGATATCCTGGATTTTAACCTGGTTGATCCTTTCCACCTTAGCAGCTATAATCAGACTGCTATTAATTATAACCGGGATGTGGAGAGTTTCCCCATTTTGCGTCTCGTCCTTAACCGCATATATTCCGATCCGGCCCAGAAGGGCCCCGGCGCAAGAGTGCCGATGTATAAATCCCCTACGGACATGGGGGTTAATCGGGCGGGTTTCGGTATTATTAATGATGATTTAGTTCAAGAAGCGGCTAAGCAGGAGGTCATTCGCAGATACTTTCGCTATAACCAGGAGTATGTTCTTGGGGTGGAAAAGAAAGCTACAGTGGAGCGGGTTTTTGTCTTGATGGAAGAGCTGGGCCTTAAAGCCGAAGACCGGGCAGTGGTGGAAGTTGCCCGCACTGCCGCTGACCAAGCTGAAGCTGCCCAAAAGGGTAATGACGGAGTTTATTGCTCCGCTGCATTGCAGCTTAAAAACGGCACGCTGATTACCGGTAAAAACTCCAAGCTGATGCATGCCGCTTCCAGCGTAGTTATTAATGCCCTTAAGGTTCTAGCTAGGATCCCCGATGAGATTCTGCTGCTTTCTCCGAATATCATTGCCCAGATTTCTAAACTAAAAACCGGGATCCTCCATACCGAATCCGAGAGCCTTGACCTCGAAGAAACGCTAATTGCCCTTTCGATAAGCGCTGCTACCAACCATACTGCGGAAGTCGCCATGCAGAAGCTGGCGGAATTACGCGGCTGCGAGATGCATATGACACATATCCCTACTCCGGGCGACGATGTGGGTTTAAAGCGCCTCTGCGTTAATCTAACTACCGACGGCAATTTCTCATCGCGTAATCTGTTCGTGACATAAAAATCATGAAGCAAGCCAACCGCGTTAAGTTCTTTTTCTTCATTGCTTGTCTCTTAGGTATCTGGTTAATCGGCGAGCACCTCGATATTGACATCTTCAGCCTGCAGGCCTCATTAGCCCGAGCCCCGATTTATTATTCCGGGCCCATTTATATTGCTTTATACGTAGTAATTTCTTTTTTTGTCTGGTTTTCCAAAGATGTGTTGTGGCTGACAGCCGCAATTATCTTTGGCCCGTTAAAGAGCGCTTTATTTATCTGCCTGGCCGAGATAATCAACGCCTTCATACTTTTTTACCTGGCTCGGGCACTAGGCCGGGCCTACGTAGTCAGGAAGCTGCGCCAGAAGTATCAGGCGCTGGATAAAAAGCTGGAGCGGATTAATTTCTTCTGGCTTTTTATCTTTCGGGCCGCGCCGCTCATCCCGTATAGATTCCTGGATTTAGCTGCCGGACTAACCAGTATCCCCTTTCGGAGATACCTGGCAGCCGTGGTCCTAGGTTCTCCGGTCAAGATTATTTGGATTCAATATATTTTGTACGGCCTGGGTAAAAGTATTTTTGCGCGGCCGTACGCCTTAGTCGAATATCTCCTGCAGCATCCTGCCCTTTTGGCGCTAAGCGGGGTATGCTTGTTGCTGGTGATCGCGGTTATTGCTAAAATTGGCGCTAAGGAGAGAATCTAACATGGCGATTAAATTGACTTTTCTCGGAGGAGTGCGTACAGTCACCGGCTCAAGTCATCTTATTAAAACCGGAGAATCCGAGATCCTGATTGACGCCGGGCTCTTCCAGGGTCCGCGCGATCAATTTTACCTGATTAATACCGCTTTTGCCTTTAATCCCCACACCCTAGATGCGCTTATTTTATCTCATGCCCATATTGATCATTCGGGGAATATTCCGACGGTGATGAAACGCGGACTGCGCTGCAAGATTTTTACGACCAAGGCGACCAAAGAACTTTGTAAAGTCATGCTTGAAGATTCGGGCAAGATCCAGGAAGAAGATATCCGTTACGTGAACAAGGTCAATCGGCGGTTAGGCCTGCCTTTTCGTCAGGCCCTTTATACCCAAAAAGAGGCAGCCAAAGCGACCCGCAGGTTTCACTCTTTGGCTTATGCCGAACGTTTCCATGTTGCCCGCGACGTTTTTGTGACCCTTTTTGATGCCGGGCATATATTGGGCTCGAGTATTCCGGTCTTGGAGATTATCGGCGGCTCCCGGACGATTCGCGTCGGATACGCGGTGGATTTAGGCCGGAAGAACTTACCCTTGCTTAACGATCCGGTTATACCTAAGGGCTTAGATTATTTGATTCTGGAGAGTACTTACGGGGGCAGGTTTCATACCCCGATTGAGGAGGCCAAAAATAAGTTAAAAGAGGCTATCGTGCGTACCGTGGAAAGAAAAGGCAAGATTTTAATCCCTTCTTTTAGCCTTGAGCGCACTCAGGAGTTGCTTTATTTCTTAAATCTGCTCTTACAGGAAAAGCTGATCCCGCCGATTCCTATTTATGTGGATAGCCCTCTGGCCACCAACATCACCGAGGTATTCATGAATAATGTCGAGTACCTGGATGAAGAAACTCGTCAGGCCATTGCTCAAGGGAACAGCCCGTTTGAATTCCTGAATTTAAGATACATCCGTGACCAGAAAGTTTCCAAGGCGCTGAATATCGATAAGCGTCCGATGATCATTATTGCCGGAAGCGGCATGTGTGAGTCCGGACGAATTCTGCATCATTTAAAGAATAATATTGAAGATTCGCGTAACACCATTCTGGTGGTTGGTTATATGGCCAAGGATACGTTGGGTAAGCGCATTGTCGATCGCGTACGGATTGTGCGTATTTTTGGCGTCGAGTATGAACTTAACGCGGAAGTGGTGGTGATCAACGCCTTTTCCGGCCACGCTGATCAGAACGATTTAGTTGATTTCGCCTCGCGGGCCCAGCCGCTTAAACGGATTTTCCTAGTGCACTCGGATGTGGATCAGGCTCAAGTCCTGCAGGGTGTTTTGGAGCGTTTAGGTATGAATGTGCACATCCCAGCTAAAGATGAAGAAGTCTTGCTAGATTAGGGTTTATGTGGTATAGTTACTCTCGTTCATTGAAGAAAATAATGACCAATTTCCAATGACCAAATCCCAATGAATAACCAATTTCCAATGCCCAATTGGAATTTGGTAATTGGGCATTCATTGGGATTTGAGATTTGGTAATTGGAAATTGACGTAATTTAATTGGAGGAATCAAAAATGGCTGGCGGCAAAGCACGACCAAAGAAAGATAAGATGATTAAGGTGTCCGGCGGACAGGTGATTAAGACCGGGCAAATCCTGATACGCGGGATGAATACCTATAAGGCCGGTAAGAATGTCCGGGGGCTGGATACCTTATTCGCCCTGTGCAACGGGGCGATCTATTTCACCCGCAAAAAGACTCCCCACGGGAAGTTCCGGACCTTTATTAATATTGAGCCCACAAAAAACCAGTAAGAGTTACAATTCCCTAAAATACACCCTATCTATTCTGGATGGGGTGTATGTTTTTATCTGGCTATTGGCCGGTATGTTTTTGGGGCTGCCTCGGATTACGGCCGGCTGGTTGCGTACCTGGACAAGCCCCTGGGCAGCTTTGCCGTTATTCCTCTTAATTCTGTCGTTGGCCTATTTGATCATAAGTCTTCCTTTAACATTTTATCGCTCCTATATTATTGAGCATCGTTTCAGCCTGACCAAGCAAACTTTGCCGGAGTGGTTTAAGGATTATTTTAAATCCGCCGGGATTTCTTACCTCTTATTCCTGGTTTTATTTACTGTATTCTATATTGTGGTGCGGCAGTCGCCGCAGGCGTGGTGGTTATATGTTTCTGCGGCCTGGCTTGTCTTAAGTATTTTCTTTGCCCGGTTATTCCCCATTTTAGTAATTCCGCTTTTTTTTAAGTGCAAGCCGTTAGCCGATAAAGTATTGCACGAACGGATCACGAATCTGGCCGCGCGGATGAAGGTGCGGATTGCGGATGTTTTTGAGATTGATTTTAGCAAGAAGACCCTTAAGGCCAACGCGGCGTTTGTAGGCTGGGGTAAGACCCGCCGAGTACTGTTGGCGGATACGCTTTTAAACAGTTTCACTCTTGATGAGATAGAGGTAGTTTTGGCCCACGAATTTGCCCACTATTCTTTACGGCATATCTTCAAACTGTTGATTATGATCTCTGTTTCCACATTGGCAACCTTTTATTTCATGTTTCGGACCAGCGGCGCGGCGGTAGAGTTTTTCGGGATGGCCTCTCTTTTAGACTTGGGCGCGCTACCGGTAGTTCTTATGTATTTTATGGTTATCGGAGCTATTCTCGGGCCGTGGGAGCATTTTATCAGCCGCTGCTTTGAGCGCAGCGCTGACGCCTTGGCCTTGAAAGTAACGGGCCTGCGCGACGCTTTCATCTCGACTATGGATAAGCTGGCGGATAAGAATCTGGCTGATCGCCGCCCCCACCCGTTAATTAAATTCTTTTTCTTCGATCATCCGCCGATCGATGAGCGAATAGAGATGGCTAGGCTGGCCAACCTAGCATGATATCCGGCTATCATTGTGCGTCAAACACAGGATATAATTGTGTAGCGGCTAAATCCCGATTGGACATTGGCAATTGATTATTCATTGGGGTTTGGGATTTGGTAATTGGGATTTATTGCGCATACGGATTCCCTTGCCATATCGCCTAAAAAGCGCTATACTTAGGTCGCTTCTGGAATTGCGGCTGGAGGGCCGCAGCGTGTTATCCTGATTGATGAAATGGGTCGATCAGGATTTTTATATTTATAATGGAGAGATATGATGTCCAAAAAATTTGCCATAGTTAAATTTGCGCTAATATTGGTTTGCGTCGGCGCTTCGCTGACGAATATTTCCCCGGTTTTGGCCGATGATACCTTTGCTAAGCCGCCGCTTTATGACACTGCTTATCCGTATGTAAAATATTTTTTGGACCGGTCGCTTGACGAAGCCTCCGGATTTAAAGGATTGACCCTCAGTTTTCAAATCTATTTGGGCGGGCATACCTCGGATGAAGAAGTCTTTATTAAGAGCGGGGCGGCGGCCTACGATCAGGATATTTTAGGGAGAATCCTCCTGGAGAATAACGATACGGTTATTTTAGATACCTACATATCCTATTTTAAGCAGCTGAGCGACGTGCATAACCCGCTTTTGAATACTAACGGCGCATATTATGACGCAGATTTTAATACCATCCCTAACGGACCTTACCGGATTATCCGTATTCTCGGCCGGGATAGCCCGGCGTGGTGGAGCGATTGGGATTGGGCAGTAGATACGGGCGCGGCGGCGTGTCTGACCTTGTATTCTCTGGACGCTTATCAGCGAGCGGGGACAACGGACTACAAAGATTTTGCCGTTATGCTCGGCGAATACCTTTTACGCTTGCAGGATACCGACGGCGGCCTGCGTTACGGCCCGCGGGGTATGTATCACGAGACCGGTAACGACTTTTATTGGAATTTGAAATCTACCGAGCAGAATGAGCGGGCGCTCTTGGCGTTTACCTATTTATACCAGCTTACTGCAGACGTCCGCTACGATACGGCTGCCGCGGGAATCAAGGGGTGGCTAAAGGGCATGTATGACATTACAGTGCATCTTTATCATTCGGCGGCGACCTACGATGGCGCGCTTTGGCAAAAGACTGATTTCGGCTACGTTGCTACCGATGTCATCGCCTTTGCTCCATTGGAGCTTATGTTTAACGATACTTATTTTGGGGCCACGCAAGATGCCCGGGATGAGGAAGTAGCGGCTATGTTTGCAGCTATTGAATCCCGCACCGCTTTTCTCGATACCAATAGCAAGCCGAAATTATTTCGTTTCTCGGTGTCGCAAAGCGGGGATTACGGTTCGGTGGAATGGTCGGCGCAGATGGCCTTGGCTTATTTGCGGGTGGCCCAGATATACGCCAAACGCCCGGCTGCCGATAAAGCCCAGCCTTATCTGGATAAATATAATGCCTTGGTGTCAAATTTGGAAGATTTTTTCGCGGCCCCCGGAGATGATGCCGGCGCCCGGGTGGCTCCTTACGCCTCCTATCTTGATTATAGCGTTGCCGGCGGAGTGCCTACGGGAACCGGTTATTATACTTATAATTGTCAGGCGGCTTTAGCTTCCGTCTATTATGCTTTTGCCAAGGCCGGATATGATCCGACTAAGCTCGGAGGTGGAGATGGGATCCCGCAGACTTACTGTACTTTGAATCTTACTCAGACTCCCTGGTATGGTGCGCAGGCCCCGAATAATTCTTCGGGAGCGGCCACGGCTCAGATGATAATTAACTTCATGCGTAAAGATGCGGTTAGCCCGTATACCGAGATTGGGCAAAGCGATATCTTTACCTATGCTAAAGACGGCGCAGCCTCAACTGCGGATTTGAATGCCCTGGAAGTTGATCGGGCCCTGGGGCATTTTGACCCTTATGATCAACTTGTTTCTAATTGGTCGGATTCTTACGACGCGATTAAAGACGGTAATCCATATCAAGGGTATAATTTCGCTATCCGTGCCAACGACCCGCAACAGGATCCCGAAGCGATAAATAAATATATGCGGGACATCTGTCATTGGATGGCTTATACCGTGACTAAAGAAGATTGGTGGAAAGGCGGGGCCCTGGTGGCCCATCCGAATACTCCGGCGGCAGTTCCGCTGTACGGCTCGTACGATCATTGGGGAGTGGTTAAAGGATACGCGGTCAGCGCCCATCCTTGTCCAAACCCCCACACTAATCCTCAGGATACCCCGGATTTTACGGTGTATGGTTTATGGATAAAGGATCCCAAGATAACCGGCATCGGCAAGGATACCTATAAGACTGCTTCTGAATGCCGGAGTACCTATTTTCGCCCTCTGGCGACTACCGACGGTTATAATGGGATGTATCTCCAAGTAGCCGAACCGCCGTTAAAGGATAGCAAGGCTAAGGTCGTGATTAAAAAGCCGGTCCGCAACTTCACGACTTTCAAGATTTTGGGGTTGAAACAATATTTGTGGCGGCGGGTGATTAAGCGCAGATCCGTTTCCGGCAGTAATTTATCCTTATTCAATCCGGCGTTACCGGATTCAGTCAAGACTCAAGACTGGAAAGCCATGGTTGACGCTTATTTGCTCATGGATAAAAATGCCGTCCGGGCTTTTGCGGGTACGACTATGGGTAAGCCGGTTGCGGTTAAACGGGAGGACCGGAAGTTTTGTGATTATTTTTTGGTGCCGTTCGGCAAGGCGGATAAGAAGGGCAAATATTTGGTTTCGGCGGCCATTATCATTGATGCCCATACCGGGCATTTTAAAGAAGCTAGTTGGACTTCTTCCCCGGAGCAGCTTTTGCCTGTAGACAAGAATAAAGCCCTGGTGTTGATCCGAAAATACTTACTCCAACAGATGAGCGCCTGCCGCGTTCATCTTAAGCTTGATCCGGCGAGCAGCGCTTTGCGCGGGCAGTTAGAGGATCTTTATTATGATTATTTAGATTGTTTGGTTCACGGCCCGCGCGCGCCCGGACAATTACTTTGGTCGGCCGGGGAGTATTCTGCCAGCGTTTATCGGCCGTACT
This sequence comes from Candidatus Omnitrophota bacterium, assembly GCA_041308885.1. Lineage (GTDB taxonomy): Bacteria > Omnitrophota > Gorgyraeia > Gygaellales > Profunditerraquicolaceae > JBFZAQ01. Next base: position 10,473 of record JBFZAQ010000148.1, read on the forward strand.
GGAAGATTTCGGTGAATTGGAGCGATTGGCTGGTTACTCAGGAAGGCAAAGTATACCGGCGTTAAAGATAAGCAGGTCATTGCAATGGAGAATGACGATTCAAAAACTCCGCTATAATTCTTCCCGCGCGCTGAGCAGCGCCGGGCTCCCCCAGTAACTTAACTACTGCGTTTAAATCCTCTCCCATTTTCGTCAGTTCTGCCGGATGCGAGAGTATGCTGATTACCTTTTGAGCAATGGCATGAGCAGTGGCTTTATCCTGGATAAATTCCGGGATGATCTCCTCGCCGGCAATTATATTGACCATGCCGATATAAGGTATTTTAACTTGCGGCCGGTAGAGTTGATAGTTTAAATGGTTCATCTTATAGACGATCACAAAAGGTCTTTTTAAAATCGCCGTCTCTACGGTTGCTGTCCCGGAACAAACCAAGCAGAAGTCCGCGGCATTAAGGCAGTCATAGGCTG
>JBFZAQ010000149.1:0-9311 GCA_041308885.1 Candidatus Omnitrophota bacterium
GCGGGTTTTCTAAGAGCGCTTTGATGACGCCGCGATGGCCTTGTTTTACCGCTAACTCATTTAAACGCTGCAGCTTATTACCCAGCGCGGAATCGTATTGATCAGCGGGGATTACGAAAATAGCATTGTGCCCATTCTGGCCCTGGCCAGAACTATTGGGATTTAACGCGCTAGAGCCCGACAGGATTATTTGTGTTTTCTTACCATGGAAAATGTCCGAGTCATCCCACCGCACCCCGTAATCAAGACGCCTAATTTGATCACAAGGGGAAACCAGAAAACCGCTTGTGCCGGCGATTAAATTAGCCCGCCAAGGAATTTTAATAATATGGAACCTCGACCCTTTTTGGTTCAAGGATTCAACTATTTTCTTCACTGCCTGATAAGCCTTAGACAGTTTCTTCAAATGCCTCTTAGGCATATCTCCGGCTTGATGGTCGGCAACTATGGCAACTCTCTTAAGCTTAGTTTGCCTGCCAAGGGCGTGCAGAAAAAGACTCAAATCTTTTTTCGCTGTCAGGCTGGCCACACCGATAATCTTTTTTTCTCCAACCATAGCTAAATAGGCTAATCCGAAAGTTAAATAGGGTATAACCGGACCGCCCACGTTTACGGTTAAGAGAGCCTCATTAGCCTTTAAATTCTGGGCAAACAAGATTTCTGCGTCAGTAAGCTGAACGGCGTAAACCTTCAACGATCCAAACGTATACTGGAACAATCCGTGCTGCCTTAACCCTCTGTCTCCAATCGCATAAGCCCTGAATCCATCCTTTTTAGGAATAGTCTGTGGAATCAAGCTCCCTGATTCTGCCAGACGACCGGCAATTGTGCGTAAATCTTCCAGAGGCGACGACGCTTTCGAATAGACATCCCCGGCAATAAAACCAGCATAAATCTGCGCCTTATCCTTAAACGCAACAAATCCATCTTGGCGTTTATCTATTTGCGGCCCGGCCTGAAAAATGGTGATCTGAAAATATATTTTCCCCTTAGCGCTGCTGATGCTATAGGTTTGCGTGGTTAGTTCATCCATTATGCGGTCTTGAACCATTACTGCCCGCGTAATTTCCTGATGGGGTTTAAATACAGCCTTGCCTTTATGCCCCATGAATCTTGAGCCGGCAACCACCTGCAGATCATCACGCGCCTGTGTAATCGTCTGAGGGGTCTGATAGGCGTGCTTATTCCTGCGCACGGTTACTCTTGCGCCTCGGCTAATAATTTGCGTTTCGTAGCTGTAGGCATCCCGATAATCAAAGTTATTCGGAAAAATAATCGCTATCTTTGTTACTTGAGCTCCCAATCGGGACATTTGCCGGGAGACTAAACCCTGCTCCATAATTTGGCGCAGATACTCCCTTGCCGGCTGCGGCACAAACCCGGCAAATACATTTTTGGCAATATTTATTTTTGATATTTGGACAAGACGTAGCTGCCGAATTATCTTTTCCAGCTTTTCTTGGATACAGGGAAGTCTATTGGCGCGAAAATAGGCTTCTAAATCCACCAAATCATCTTCTCTGTTTTCCAGCAGCGACTTTATGCCTCCTAATTTCGCCTTTAACTCCGGCACCGTAATTTTCCCGGACAAAAGCTCTAAAATAGCCTGGATATCCTGGCGCGCTCGTTTAACTTGTTTTTTGTCCGCATCATCTGTGCCGGTCATCTTGCCGAGAATTTTAAGAATGCTCCGCAAGCCGTCTCTAACCGCTCGGATGATCTTCTCGCTAGGCAACTGGAATAACAGTGGCTGACGCTTTCCCGCGACCACTTTATAATCCACAGGCAACTTTATAATTAATCCTTGCAATATACCCACCGCCTCCTCCAGCCTCTTCTTGGCCTGTGGGATATATTCTAATATATGCAATACCTGCCTATCTTGTTTCGGGAGTTTATTTCCTGCCTGCTCTCGGAGGCTTTCTTCACTAACCGAAGCAGATTCGGTATCTGCGCCTTTATCTTCTGAAATTACGGACCGCCGAGACGGCCGCTTAACGGCAGAGCTTGCCGCGCCATTGCCAACAATTAATTGGTTAATTTTTCTTAAAAGGGCTCGCCTCCCCAGAAATTCCGGCCTCTTCGTAAACGCCACTGAATCATATAAATGAACCAAATCGCGATGCCTAAAAGCAGTCTTAGAATACAGTATGCTGGTCACCGGGTAACGCTTATCAGAAAGCCTCTTATCCGCTATATGCATCAACAGGTTTAGTCCTTCATTCCTTCTAGGGCAATAGTTATCTATCACAGCCAAATTAATAATCCCTAAATTATCCATAATAATACGCAGCCCATTTTGAGCAGAGTCCGCGCATATTACCCTAAACCCACGCGCCTCCAAGAACTTCGCCAGCTTACTGCGCGCCCGAAGATTATCTTCAACAATAAGAATGGTCAGAACTGAGCTGCTAGAGCCGGGGTCATTGCTCTTATCACCTTTCTTTAGTTTCTTAAGTGCATCTAAATTCTGCTGCACTGCCTTTCTGCAACAATAAATCCGCGCGTATGAAAAGAATGCTATTAAAGAAATCCCACTCCAATCAAATACAGATTCAAGCATTGGGTAGAATTGACCCTCATGCACAATTGGGATGTTACTAAGAATTACTGGCACAAACTTCATAAATAAATAGGCTTCAGTATTAATTATCAACTCCCGCCCATTTTCAGTTACGGCGCGTAGCGATGCTAGGAAATATTGCGGAACATCTTTCAAAGACAACTCTCGTATGGACAATAAATATCTAAACAATGTATAGCTAAAAGGAATAAAACAAGTAACCATCAAGATTCTCAGAAAATCATATCCATATGTCATTAGAGACAAGGGGCTACTGTTTTGTTGCGCCAAGCCGCCAACCTCTACTTTAATCTTCTCAACGGCCTCCCCTGCGGCCCCGCGGATAAGCGGGCATTTATCGTTTTTCTGCAGTTCTTCAAGATAAATAACGGCTCTCTGATCCTTAAGCTCTCCGGAGGCGTAGACAACATTGATCCTGACTATCCAGGGTTGAGTTCGGTCCCTGGCTATCTCGGCAAAAGCGGCTAAGGCTTGCGGATGCCTTGATTTTCCTAAGATTCTGGCTAGGTTAGCGCGTAATTCAGGAGTGTTTGTGCTGTCTTGTAGCTTTTCAATGAGAGATTCTCTCGCTGCCGGCCCAAACACCGCACCATTTTCCAGGGCGGCTTCGATGCGACATAATATGCCAAACTGCGAAGAGACATCCTTGCGCGTCAAGGACTCGGTTAGCGAGGCAATATAGGCTGGGCCGGGGATAGTTGGGTAAATTTGCGGTCTTGTGAAATTAGCGCAGGATGGGAGTAACACTAAAAAAGAAACAAAGGCATAAGGTGCTATCTTCCTAAACCTGCCGAACGTCGCGCTCCGCCAGGACGGATCAAGCACCGACCACTGTTTGACCACAGAACTACTAGTGCGCATCAGCGCTCCGACAGTGAAGTTAATATCCTCTTGAGAATTGTTTTGTAGCGTAGTCAAGGACGATGAGTGCGTTACTATAGAACTTGATGCAGCGATAGGAAACGTCAAAACTATTTCCAACGCCGTAAAACTGTTGATAAAGACATCGAACCTGCCTCCTGCGGCGCTAACGGATCTTTTCATCCGATACAATGACTCGAGCATTCCGCGCATATGCGGCTCGGCGAAATAGGGAAAATCTAATAAATAAAGCTCCCCTGCCTGCATTTGTTTATTATTATCTACAATCCGGCATTGTAATGCAGTATCTCCCTCTACAAGAGACAGCTCTGTAACAATCAGCCGGGATTCCGAATCTTGCATATATGTACGCAGCTCTGTTAATAACTCGGCCGGAATAGTTATAAATAACGCGGGCATCTCCTCGTGTCTGCAATATATGGCCTTATAAGGCGGTTCAGACTCTGCTGCAGCCAACGCGTAAACTTGGCGAACAAATTCAGGCAGAGCTATCCGGCTCTGTGCAAGGGATAGCGACGGATCATAGGAAATCACTTCATTTGCCAGCCCCTTCAATTGATGCATCCGGATGATTACATCCGGGATATACTCTAAAGAAGCCGCAAGACTCGCCAGGTTTGCCAGGTCATTCTGCTGGGCATCAGACATCCATAGCCCTAATGATTTAATACCGATAAGAACAGCATAACGCCGAAGCATCAAATCAGCTTCTCTTTGTAGAGCAGGCATGTATCTTTCCATTTTGCTACATCTTTGAACTATTATCTTGGACACCTGCACTATCGCCTCAGCAGCACCCAATTCATGATAGAGCTTACCGGAGGCGCTGGCTTTTAAAATAGCTTCAATATCTCCCAGGATTCTGGCAACTTTTTGGCTAAGCTCCTGCAAAATACCACCACTCTTTCTCTCTAAGCGAAGCAGTCTTCCGCCGTATCCTTGTATGGGATTATTCAATAGATGGAATAATTTATGGAAAAGATGCACTCTGGTGAATTGCTTAAGGCATTCTAGCGCGGCTCTGTGTACCCGCCTGTTTTGGTCTTTCTTCAGCATAAATATGTAAGCCGCCGCCAGCGCCAGCTCAATAGGCATGATTTTTAAATCGTGCGCTAACCGCAGCTTATCCTGCGTAGTACCCTTACCAATAATTGAACGCAAAGCCGCCCTGGCTGCAGGATATTTTTTGGCATAGCGGATTAATGGCAGGAGCACTGATTTTTTATCTTGCGCCCGTATGCCCGGTTCCATATATTGCGCGGCATACCCGAAGAAATTAACACTCTGGTCAGATCCGCTTTGATCATCGTCAAAGACGATAACTTCAAAGGCAAGGTCATCGCCTTCGCTGGTCGGTCCTAGTATTATCTTTTGGCCAGCAATATCCTGCACAACATATATATTCAACTTCGCCTGGCCGGGCTTATTCATATAGATAGGAATCTCTAGCCTGACGGCGTTGCCTTTTCTCCGCAACCATTGACGCCCGTAATGATTAAGCCCTTGCCTACCCCATACTGTTTCCCGCTCTGCCACCGGGTAAACCGGCGCCTCCCGATAGACGTTTACTGCCTGCATCTTCTCCAGATCCACATCGGCGCGCAAACTAGTATAGACATGTAAACATTGAGACGAGTGCAAAAATGAAAGCATCTGTTTTGCGGTCATTCCCCTGTCAAAAACTACGGTGACATAACCATAGCACGGTTCATTCAAGGCCAACGCCGGCGGCGGCGGCTCAACCCCATCCCTCCATAAACTCCAGGCTAAATCATACATCCCGTCGATCCGCGGCTGTGCGCTGCCTGATGCAACCGACGAGCTCGACTGCCGGATTGTCTGGACATTGCCAGCATCCGAAGAACCTGCGCTAACTGCCCGAGAGATACGCTCAGAATTTGAGTCATTGGCAAGAACTCTCTTCAGATGACTGATCACTTCCTCTATTACGTCACGCGGCTCCCTACCATTAACTTGAATGATAATAACGCTTAAATCAAGCCTTGGCCTGCGCCATCCGCTCATTCGGTCAAGATTTATTATCTCTACTTTCGGTTTACCTGACCTATGCGCCTGCTCCTCTACGGAAGTATCAAAATAGAACTGTACCAGCCGGTAACCCATTTTCTGCAATTTTCGGATTTTCCTTGAACTAAGCGGATACGTTCGTATTAAACCAACTCCGTTTTGATGATTGTTAACGTGCAAATAGCGCGCATGACTAGCGTACATAGCGATAAGTTTTTCATCCAGCGCGGGATAACGATTAGTCAAAGTATAAACGATCATTCTACGTAAAGAATCAGTCTCTACCCTATCTTCTATTTCTTCACGGATAGACTTTCCATTTTCACGTATTTTCTCGGTATCCTTACCGTCAATCTTGATCGGCTCCCCTATTTTAACGCGGTACTCCATGAAAGATTCAAAATGGGCAGTAATATTTTCAAGCATCTCTGCGCCGAGTCGTCTTCCAGAAATATCCTCCGCCAGCCGCGCCACATCAATTGAATATTTACTGAAATCATAAACTAAAGCATCAACCCAAGCCCTAATAATAAAACCCTGCCTCTCGTAATCCACTGACGCCTCTTCCTGAGATACAGTCGCATAGGCTACGGGTTTTCTAAGCGAGTAACGTTTCCCGCAATAAATTATTAACGTCGGCTGGTTAGATTTTACACCTATCCGCTTAGCCGCCACTGGCAAACTAAAGCTGACTGTTAAACCCGGAATAAGATCGTTTCTTGAGGCAGCGAGTTTTTTGCCACCGACAAAAGATATGCTGCGATTTACGTCCGCTAGCCCAACACCTGTCCCTTTGGTATGTTTAATCTCCTCTCGCATTATCCGTTCGTGAGGCTTGAATTCGTTAAGCTGCGGCAAAAGGTGCCCGGGAATCCCTATGCCATTGTCAATCATCCAAAAATGCACGAGCGCGTTATCCCACGCTGCGGCGCAACCAATAGTAACCTCTAACTCGACGCCTTCTCGATGAAACTTAAGGGCATTTATAAACAAATTTAGGAGCGCGTTATAGAGAGCTTCTCTGGGCAAACGCACCAGCCCTTGAGGAATACTCTCCTTAATATCAAGATACACCGATGTCTGAATATTCTCTGACTCAGCAAGATGCTCAAAGCTTTGGCGTATTTCAGCAAGAAATTCCCGGAGTGAAAACCAGGTCCACGAATAACCAACGCCAGTTACAAAAGCTATCCTAATCATGGCCTCGGCATACTCGGCCCCCTTTTGCGCCCTACTGATTCTGTCGTATAGCTTTAACTTATTTTGCTCGCCCCTAATTTTATTGTCTACTAGCGCCATAGCACCCCGAAGAAGTTTCTGCCCGCTTCTGAAACGATCAATGTACCCGGAAATAAGAAGCATCTGCCCGTTTAGCGTAATCAGGTCTTTCTCTGTAAGGGTTCCGTCGCGGTGATCTTTCAGCGCATTATGAAACATATCTACCGTCTTTTCCAGCTGAAGCACAATTTTTGATAGTTTATTAAAAATACTCTTTAGATTTCTACGCGCTTTTACCGGTTCACTTTCATCATCAAGAATTTTTTTAATCACCCCCGAATTTGGGTTTACAAAGCCACCGAAAATAACCAACGCTGTTTTAACCTTATGTACGACTCCGCCCTCAAAACGCTCTATAATCTGCAGTGTTTCATCGAGCGGGACGTCTTCTTTTCCATTAACTAATGGTGAGCTTTGACCAACATCGGGACCACAAGTTAAGGTCTTAGCAAGTTTTTCTGCCTCCACATTAAACCTGTTTTCGACCCGCGTGCATTCAAGAGAACCTATATCAGAGATCAACGCAGCCAATTCACCGCAGGAAGAGTAAATTTCTTCTTTTACTCCAGGCCGCTCAATAGAACTACTTGCCTGCTTCAGGCCGGCCGATGCCATGCCTGTACCCACCAATAATGCTTCCCGGCAGCCGACTAATACTTCCCGATAGGGTTTATCGCCAAGGGAGTTTTCCCTAAATGAAGAAAGTACTTGCTTGTAACCTAGCTGCTTAAAAACCTCTTGATCCATGACTTGAATCAAGCCCATTCTCTCTGCCCCGCCCCATTGCTGACCATTGAAAAAACTGGGACGTTCCCTGTCGACAGGCATGACCACAAATTTATTTCTTATTGCGCCCAGCATAAAAGGAATATTATTTTTCTGCAGATAATCAACGACAATCAATATTGCCAATGCGAGCTGTCGTTCGTCAGAACTTTGTATCACAAACATGTGTCCGGGATAATAGGACATATCGGCCATAGCGACGTTACCGTAGCATTCCCATGTCAGATTTGCCCACCTCAAGAATTCAAACGCGTACCGCTTCGAATAAAATATTTGATAATGTTTACTATTTACGCTAGCTCCCGCCCACAGGCTGTGATACAACACTAGAGCGGTAGAAAAATGCAAAAATTCAATCACGGCATCAATGTCCTTCTTGCTAATAAATTGGTTTTCGGCTACGGCCGGAGCAAGAAGGCTCGCATATGGCTCAATTGGAATAACATTAATAATTACGCGCCACGCATTTTCGGATAGCTTCAATTCACTTATTAGTATTTCGTTGGGGTTGATCTTGGACAGATTAAATTCGTCGGGTTCCAAAGGCTGGTTGAGCATAACCGGCAGATCGGCCCACGGCGTTTTCCGCAGTTTCGCTTGATGCGGGGTAAGGCGGATCACAAAAGGACCTATCCGCCTATGTATTCGTGTACGCTCCATTTGTTCAGGGGTTATTTTAAAAATGCCGCTCTGCCACCTATCCCGCCAACTATCCTGTATCTGTTTATCTAAAATAGTTTTGCACTCGACAGAGGACGAAGAAAGAAGCCTGCCGTGTTCTAATGAATTTGCCCAGGCTTTTGACACCGGCACATGTTCTCTGCTCCATTTACCCGGGCAAAAAATTGACGTATAAATACCAATTACCCGATATTCTAATTCTCTGGCTCTTGCTATATATGAAGGCAAAGCTTGAGGCACGGATTCATTTCTTGGAATGCTAATTCCGGATGAGAATTCCGGAACAAATTTCTTCAATAGAAACCCATAATCATTAAACGGCGCGCCAAACTCAAAGGCCTCTTGGGCTTGCCCTAGCCTTTCTATCTTGTGCGCCACGATAATAGGCCTGGGCCAAAGTATAATATTATTTTTTGAGAATGGAGAAAGTGGTTTTATGTGGGATTTGGCTGCGCTGCTTGCTTTGCCTTGTTTTAACGCGGTCGATTGACTTTTCATAATAGCCATTGCTAACTCGCTATCCCTTATGGCATCGGGTTCTAAGGTTATTCCTTTAGCAATATGACTGATTAGTTCGTGATAGATAATTTCTAGCTGTTTTATCTCAGGAAGAACAAATAAATGCGGATGGATATAGATGGTTTTTGAATTAATAACGCAGGCCGCGACATTGCCCTTGGTAAGATTAAGGTTAGTGGAAATGGTAATGGTAAATCCTGGCGGACCACGCGTAATTTGAGCTAAAGCCATCATTATCCGCTCCAACGTATCTGACCAAGCAATGTAACGATGTCCCGTATCTACAGTTAGATGATATTTCTCCTCATTTAATATTACTTTTAAAGTAGTTAAATCGCCACTGCCGTATTGTTTGATTACTTTGCTGTGGGCTTTATCCGGAACATTTAAAGGAATATCGCGATATACTATCTGCAGAAAATCGCAGAAGACAAATGGAAGCAGATGAATGGGGTGATAGCTATCCTTTCTGTTATCCTTTAAAAGTTCCGGATAAAGACCACAGCAAAGTAATCAAACAATACTGCAGTGGCGATTTAACTACTTTAAAATA
>JBFZAQ010000150.1:0-2961 GCA_041308885.1 Candidatus Omnitrophota bacterium
GGGCGATATTTCTGGAGTTAGAGCGGATGTACAATCATGTAAATGATATCGGCGGGATTGCGTTGGACGTAGGCTTTAGTTTTCCCCACGCCTACGCCGCGATTATTAAGGAGGCGATCCTGCAATTAAACGAGGATTTATGCGGGAATAGATACTTAAGAAAAATTAATTTTGTTGGCGGGGCTGCGGTTGATTGGGATGAAGCTAAGAAGCGGATTCTGCTTGCCGCGCTCAAGAATATAAAGTATGATTTTAAGGAATTGGTTAAAATATTGGATTCCAGTGTTTCTTTTGTGGATCGGCTTGATACCACGGGTACTTTACGCCGAAAAACCGCGGAAGATTTGGGTGTGGTCGGTTTAGTCGCCCGCGCTTCGGGTATCCCGGCGGATTTAAGGAAATATTTTCCCGGCGTATATCAAGAGGCTAAATTCAAGACAGCGACCCAGGAATCCGGAGACGCCTTAGCCCGGCTGCGAGTCAGATTTGCTGAATTTGAAGAATCATGCCGCTTGATCGCAGAGTTCGCGGCCAGGCTTAATTGGTGCGAGAAATTAAAATCCGAGGTGCAATTAAAGGAGGGGAGGGCTTTAGGTTATGCCGAAGGTTGGCGCGGTCCGGTTTTATACTGGCTGGAAACTAACCCCGCAGGTTTAATTGAAAGGTGCAAGATTGTGGACCCGTCTTTTCTTAATTGGCAGGGTTTATCTTTTGCGGTGATTGGCGATATCATCCCTGATTTTCCTCTGTGTAATAAGAGTTTTGACCTATCCTATCCGGGAAACGACCTATGATACATATATTAAAGTCCAGGGTTTTAAAAGGTGCCGTGACCAGGCATATTGATCCGGGGTTAGCGGGTCAGATTGAATCCAGCGGCAGCGAGCTCAAGGCCCTGATCCAAAAAAATTTCGGACGGTCTTTGTTTATCCGCGCGGTTGATACCGGGTCATGCGGCGCTTGCGAATCCGAGATTATTTCGGCGAATAATCCCATTTATGATCTGCAGAGATTCGGCGTATGTTTTGTGGCTTCGCCGCGGCATGCCGATTGTCTTTTGGTAACCGGGCCGGTTGCCAAGAATATGCTGATTGCTTTAAAAAAGACTTACGAGGCTATGCCCGAGCCCAAATTTGTCATTACTTGCGGAGATTGCGCTTTGGATGGAGGATTATTTAAGGACTCATATTATGTCCACGCGGGAGTAAAAGCTATATTACCGGCAGCATTGCATATTCCGGGCTGTCCGCCAAGTCCGCTGAATATTATCCGGGCGTTGTTGACGTTGCTGCGGATGAAGGAGCAGCGCGGTGCCTAAATTCATTATCGCTGCCTTGATGTTGGTCTGCAGTAACGTATTTATGACATTTGCCTGGTATGGCCACCTGAAGAATCATAACGATAAGCCTTGGATCGTCGCGGCTATGATCAGCTGGGGTATTGCTTTATTTGAATATCTTTTGCAAGTGCCCGCCAATAGAATCGGTCGTCAGACGATGAGCCTCGGACAGCTAAAAATCCTGCAAGAGGTAATAACTTTATCAGTGTTTGTCCCGTTTTGTATATTTTATATGAAGGAAGGGCTTAAAAAAGATTACCTTTGGGCGGCGCTTTGTATTCTGGCTGCCGCCTTCTTTATGTTTCGCGGATTATTAGCAAAGGTGTAAAAAATTTCTCCATGCCTAACAACGCTAAGATTACCAAGATTAGCCATTCCGAAGCGGAAATACAAAAGTGTATCGAGCTGCTTAAAGGCCTGGTCGAAGACAGCGCGCAGTTGGCGTATTTGCCTATGGAGCAGCGCAACGCTTTGTTGACCGTGTCCGGCCAGCTTTCCCGGCCCAACCGGGATGAAATCAGAAAACGCAAGCGGGACAGCCGGTACGTTAAAAAGCAGAAGATCGTCAATTATGAGCGTAAGGTCCGGGCGGCTACCGGTATCCGCAGCGCCCGCGAGGCAGTTGTATTTAAAGCACCCCAGCAGATATTACATCAGGACGAAACGGCCATACGCGAGCGGCCGGAATTAATCAATCCCCGCGATTGCTATATCTGTAAAAGTCCGTTTACGCGGCTGCATTTTTTCTATGATGCATTGTGCCCGCGCTGCGCCGATTTCAATTACCAAAAGCGTTTTCAGACCGCGCCTTTGACCGGACAGGTGGCGTTGATTACCGGATCACGGTTAAAGATCGGGTATCAGGCTACTCTAATGATGCTGCGGGCCGGGGCGCGGGTTATCGCCACTACCCGTTTTCCGGTAGATTCCGCACTCCGTTACGCAAAGGAAAACGACTTTGACCAATGGAAGGACCGGTTGCATGTTTACGGGCTGGACTTGCGCCACACCCCGAGCGTGGAAATATTCTGCAACTTTGTCGAGCAAAAATATGACCGTTTGGATATATTGATCAATAATGCAGCCCAAACTGTCCGGCGCCCGCCGGGATTTTACGCGCATTTGGTCGAGAATGAAAATAAGCCTTTCGGTGATCTTCCGGAAGGCGCCCGGATTTTGCTGCAGCCGTTTGAGGAGTGTAAGCAGAAGTTAAGAGTTGCTTACAATAACAACGCGGCCACGGATTTATCGCTTCCGGCCACCTGGAACGGAAAAGCTCCAGGAATCGGAATCTTTGCTTCGGCCCGGCTCTCCCAGGTGCCTTATTCGTACGATCACACTTTACCTGCCGAACAAGTATTCCCTAAGGGTGCATTGGACGCGGATTTACAACAGGTGGATTTACGGGAGACCAACAGTTGGCGGCTGGGCCTGGGCCAGATACCCACTGCCGAGATGTTCGAGATCCAGCTGGTTAATGCTATCGCCCCGTTTGTTTTATGCAACCGGCTGTCGGTAATGATGAAGCGTCAGATTACCGGGCAAAAACATATCGTCAATGTCTCGGCAATGGAAGGCAAATTTTTGCGGTACGTCAAAACCGACCGGCATCCGCATACCAA
>JBFZAQ010000151.1:0-2575 GCA_041308885.1 Candidatus Omnitrophota bacterium
CAGGATACGCAGCAGACTAAAGAAATATTGCCTTTTATGGGGACCATTCAGAATACGGTTTCGACAACCGCTACCGTGTTGCCCAAGAACCGTTTGGAGATTAAGCCTCCGGTTAACGGCAGGATCGAGCAGATCCTGGTAAAAGAGGGGCAAATAGTCTCTGTCGGACAGACTCTGGCTTGGATGAGTTCAACCGAGCGGGCCGCCCTCCTGGATGCTGCCCGCGGAAAAGGCGAGAAGGATCTGGCGTATTGGGAAGATGCTTATAAGGCGATTCCTTTGATTTCGCCGATTGCCGCCGAAGTGATCGTGGCCAAGACTCAACCCGGCCAGACCGTAACTACCGCCGATGCTGTGATTGTCTTGTCGGACCAGCTTATTGTCCGGGCTCAGGTAGATGAGACGGATATCGGAAAGATTCAGATTGGGCAAAGCGCAACCGTAACCATTGATGCTTATCCCGATGAGCCGATACCGGCTGAAGCCGAGCATATTTATTATGAATCCAAGACCGTCAATAACGTGACTATTTATGAGGTCGATTTAGCAATTGCTAAAATTCCCGAATTCTTTCGCTCGGGGATGAACGCCTCCGTTGATGTATTGGTAATGAGTAAAAAAAACATATTGTTGATCCCGCAGGAGGCGGTGCTCAGAGACGGCGAGGAGGCTTTTGTATTATTAAAGAAAGATGATGCGCCTGAACCGCAAAAACAGGCGGTGAGTTTAGGGTTAAGCGACGATAAGAATTATGAGGTTATTTCCGGTATTAATGAGGGCGATACTATTCTGGTTAAGTCGTTGAAATACGCGCTCCCGCAGAGCAGCACAGGGACAAATCCTTTTATGCCGGCGCGAAGAAGCAATGCGTCTTCGCGCTCAACCCGGTAATCCGATGATCGAAATACGCGACCTTCATAAAACTTATCGTATGGGCAAAGTAGAAGTTCAGGCCTTGCGGGGGGTGTCTTTAAAAATCTGCGCCGGAGAGTTTATCGCTATTATGGGGCCTTCGGGTTCGGGGAAGTCTACTCTTATGCATATACTCGGACTCTTGGATCGGCCGGATTCGGGGTCCTATTTGCTGGAAGGCGCGGATTTGACTAAATTATCCGATGCGCAGATCGCCGCCGTCCGGAATAAACTGGTGGGATTCATATTCCAACAGTTTCATCTATTGCCTCGGTTGACGGCGCTGGATAACGCTGAGCTGCCTTTAGTTTACGCGGGTAAGCGTCATTTAAAAGATAGAGCCAGGGAAAAAATCGAGTTAGTCGGTTTAGCCGATCGCGCGCGGCACCACCCCAATGAGCTTTCCGGAGGCCAGCAGCAACGCGTAGCTATTGCCCGGGCTTTAGTTAATGACCCGCCCATAATTTTGGCTGATGAGCCGACCGGAAATCTGGATTCCAAGAGCCAGGAAGAGATTATTAATATTTTGAAGCGTTTAAATGCCGAAGGCAAAACTATTATTGTGGTAACTCACGAAAAGGATATCGCCGAGCATGCCCAGCGGGTGATTTATGTGCGCGATGGCATGATCATTTCCGATGCGAAGAATGCGTCTGCCCAGTCGGCCGCCCAGCCTTTGATTAAGAATGGAATTGATAAAATTCTGGCGACAGCCACCGGGCAGATAGGCGGGGCTAAATTTTGGGATTATTGCCGGGAAGCCGGTCACGCGGTACTGGCCCATAAAATGCGCTCGGCGCTTTCTATCCTAGGCGTTCTTATTGGAGTGGCCGCGGTGATTGCAATGTTGGCCATAGGCCAGGGGGCGAAGATTTCAATTGAGAAACAGTTGGCTTCATTGGGTTCGAATTTGCTTATTATCCGTCCGGGTTCATCACGGGTGCATGGGGTGGCTTTGGAATCCGGAGCGGTGACTCGTTTTACTTTCCAGGATGTGGTCGAGATTAAAAAGCTGGGTGGCGCGGTTAAGCGGGTTAGCCCTGCGGTCAGCGGCCGGGGACAGCTGGTCTATGGGAATAAGAATTGGAACACCCAAGTTGAAGGGGTGGACGTTGATTATGCCCAAATGCGCGCCAGCGTTCCGGAGATTGGCCGCTTTTTCACCGCGCACGATGTGAAGATGAGGGAAAAGGTTGTTTTATTAGGCACTACCGTGGCCCGGGAACTTTTTGGCGAAGCCAACCCGCTGGGAGAAGAGATAAAAATAAACTTGATTGATTTCAAGGTGATCGGAGTCCTGCCTTCCAAGGGCGCCAATTCTTTTCACGATCAGGATGACAATGTCTTGGTGCCGGTAACCACCGCTATGTATCGGCTGTTGGGAAAAGAATACATCGATACGATCTATGTCGAGGCCGATAACCCGCAGCTGCTGGATCCGCTAACCGAAGAATTAACCCAAATGATTATCAAACAGCATCGCCTAAATAAGAATGATGAGGATTCATTTCAAATCCGCAATATGGCGGACATCAAGAATACCCTGGAATCAACCACCAAAACCATGTCTTTATTGCTCGGGGCCATTGCCGCGATCTCTCTTTTAGTCGGGGGCATTGGGATTATGAATATCATGCTGGTATCGGTGACTGAGCGGACCCGC
>JBFZAQ010000152.1:0-2462 GCA_041308885.1 Candidatus Omnitrophota bacterium
TGTCCTTCATTAATTTGCCTATGTGGCTGTCGTCATCAATGATCAGTATCTTCTCTTTAGACATAGAACTAATCTCCTGTTAACGTAGCTTAACCCATTTTTGCGCCGGCTGCAAGAATAAAAAATAGCCGGCATCAATGGTGTGTCGTTCGACAAGCTCACGGTGCTTCGAACGGCGCTGAGCAACGTCGAAGCATGGTTGGCCGCCTCGTCAAGAGCCCTCGGCGGCACTGCCCTAAATGCAAAAGCCGCTTTAAACAAAGCGGCTTTTGCACATTAAGGTGGTTGCGGGGGTGCGATTTGAACGCACGACCTTGAGGTTATGCTTGCTACTTCGGCTTACGCCGCTCCGCCTTCTCAATCGGCGGATTCGTAGTCTGGACTATATCTTTCCCCATGATTTATTACAAAAACCCAAATGGGGACCTGCCGTTTAGTCTCTACACCTTCCCGTCTATTAATCTGACGGGCTTGGCTCGGTATTACCTTAAGTCTTAAGGCTTCACCGAATTTGACAGATTATCATTCAACCGTTACCGGCTGATGAGCCCATCGGACACTATTTCGTGTCCATCGAGCCTCACGAGCTACCAGGCTGCTCCACCCCGCGAATCTAAATACCATTACAAAGAACATTATAGCCTAAACAAGCTTATATTAAAGCTAAAAAATTTTTGAATTTCTATGAATTTCAATGAATTTCAATGTATATCAGTTCAAGCCACTTCCGCTTGACGTCCCACGTCCTTACGTCCTACGGAACCGGCTATTCCGCCGTCTGCGGCACCATCTTCACCGGCACCTCACCCTTACGCACCACCCCCATCTTCTCCCGGGCGATGCGCTCTTGATACACCGGATCATCATCAACACGCTTGACTTCCTGGATCAATAGCGCGTTCTCAATGCGCAGTTTGCGGATCCGCACTTCTAAATCACTATTTTTATCCCGCAATTCCTGCAGTTTGGTGTACCCGGGAAGAAAAATAATCAACAGGAACACCGTCATTCCAAAGAGCCAGAAAGCTTGTCTTAAAAAGCTGAGCATTCGTTACTTCTTCCACAGCGTCCCTGCGTAGACCGCGCTCTCGCCCAATTCTTCTTCAATACGCAGCAGCTCGTTGTATTTGCAGATTCTGTCGGTCCTGGAGAGCGAACCTGTCTTGATCTGGCCGACGCCTGTGGCCACCGCTAAATGCGCAATCGCCGTATCTTCCGTTTCGCCTGAGCGATGGGAGATGATCGCGCGGTATTTATTCTTCTTGGCAAGATTAATTGCTGTGAGCGTCTCGGACAAGGAACCGATCTGGTTAACCTTAATCAGTATAGCATTCCCAATTTTTTCTTCAATACCTTTTTTGAAAATTTTCGGGTTAGTCACAAAGATATCATCTCCCACCAACTGCACTCCCGAACCGAGATCTCTTGTCATATCTTTCCAGCCGGACCAATCATGTTCCGAGAGACCATCCTCGATTGAAACAATAGGATATTTTCCGATCCAATTTTTATACAGCGCGATGAGCTCAGCCGATCCTTTTTGCCCCCCTTCAAAAGCGTAGGCGCCGTCTTTACAAAACGAACTGGCAGCGCAATCTAGGGCCAGATAAATATCCTTACCCGGCTTATAACCGGCTTTCTCAATAGCCAAGACGATCAGATCCAACGCCTCTTGGTTAGACTGCAGGCTGGGGGCAAAACCGCCCTCATCTCCTACCGACGTTGAAAGCTTCTGGGATTTTAAAATTGATTTTAAATTCTGGAATACTTCAGCGGCATAGCGCAAGGCCTCGGAAAACCGCGGCGCGCCGATAGGCATGATCATAAATTCCTGAATATCCAGGTTATTATCGGCGTGCAATCCCCCGTTAAGAATATTCATCTGAGGAACAGGCAGAATCTTGGCATCTTTACCGCCGAGATAGCGATATAGCGGCTGCTTTTTTGCCCGGCTGGCGGCTTGAGCCACAGCCATCGAAACTCCTAAAATCGCATTAGCTCCAAAGTTAGACTTATTGTCAGTGCCATCGGCCTTAAGCAAAAGCGCATCGATCTTGGCAAAATCAGGCGCCAAACCCTTTATCTTCGGGGCAATTACGCTATTTACATTATTTACGGCTTTACGCACGCCCTTGCCTAAGTAACGGGTTTTGTCGCCGTCACGCAACTCCAAGGCCTCGTTGTCGCCGGTTGATGCGCCGGACGGAACTGCCGCGCGGCCCATAACGCCGCTATCCAAAATAACATCTACTTCTACGGTAGGATTTCCACGGGAATCCAAAATCTCTCTTGCGGTTACTTTCTTGATCTTAGCCATAGCTACTCTCCTTTTAATTAAGAAACGTCATTATACATAGAAAACCCGAATAGTCAAGCGAATCCTGAAATTCAACTTAATTCGGCGAATTGCAACTCTAATTGCGACAAATTTTAATTTCTCGATCAAAGGTGCTACTTTGCAT
>JBFZAQ010000153.1:0-7413 GCA_041308885.1 Candidatus Omnitrophota bacterium
ACAAATTAAAAACCGGGTCAACCTGGACCAAATCCATATTGGCTTCATAAAAAGCATCGAATGTCCCGATATCCCGCCAATATTGAGCCTCTTTTTTATTCTCATCGATAAAATTGTGGGCCGCGACTTTCAACCCTTTCTTCAACAACTGGGGAATAATGTCCTTGCCAAAATCATGGTGGGTGGCCGGTTTTTTGGCATCCTCTTGAAGTTCGTCGTAGAGGACATTAGTTTTAAAAACATAAATACCCATCGAGGCATATATCTTATCCGGCTTACCCACAATAGTCTTCGGCTTCTGAGGCTTTTCTTGAAACCCGGTAACTCTGCCCACGCTATCAACTTCCACCACGCCTAAATGCACGGACTGCTCTTTAGCAATCTCCACCACGCCAACCGTTAAATCGGCTTTGACGCTGCAGTGAAAATCGAGTAATGCCGCATAGTTCATCTTATAAACATGGTCACCGGCCAAAATCAGCACCTGTTGCGGATGATCAATCTCGGTAGCGTATAAATTCTGGTAAATCGCATCAGCCGTACCTAAATACCAGGTATCTCCGATGCGCTGTTGAGCCGGAAGTATTTCGATATACTCGCCTAATTCGGAGGCCAGGATATTCCATCCTAACCGAATATGACGCTGCAAGGACGCCGACTTATATTGGGTAAGGACATAAACCTTGCGCAACCCCGAATTAATACAATTAGTCAAAGTAAAGTCGATGATCCGGTAAATACCCCCGAAGGGAACAGCCGGCTTGGTCCGGTCTTTGGTTAGCGGCCACAACCGCTCACCTTTGCCGCCGGCCATAATAAAAGTCAATACCTTCTCACAAATCATGCTCCGATAACTCCGTAGATACCGCGGCGGACCATCATCACCCCGATTGCCGCTAATAAAATGTACATAATCTTCGAAAAGGCCCGCGTGCCGCTGACTCCCATGATATTAATGATCATATCCGCCCGCGCCAAAGAAATCCACATAATCAGCATATTCAAAACCAACGAAACAAAAGTAGCCCAAACGCCGTAAGTATCCAGCAAAATAATGGTCGTAGTCAATACTGCCGGGCCCGTAATTAAAGGAGTGCCCAAAGGAAAAACCCCGATATCCTTATCCTGGCCGTGAGAAAGCAAAGGCTTAGCCGCCCCGGGGAGAAGCAAACGCACCGAAATCACGAATAATAACACCCCTCCCGCGATTTGAAAATCGGGGATGCTTATCCCGATAAACCGCAATACCCATTTGCCGATGAGCATAAAGAGGATCGCTACTATTGCGGCCGTAGCCACCGAATCCGCAATTATCTTACCGCGCTGTTTTTTGGAAACTCCTTCGATAAGCGATATAAACACCGGGATATTACCGATAGCATCCACAGCCACAAACAAGGGTATGAAAGCCAGTATAAACGGCTCAAAAAGCTCGCGCATGCTGAATATTATATCGCGGAGAGTTAAAAAAGCAAGCGAAAAAGGGAATCCGCGACTACGGCATGCCCCTCGCTGTTTAAATGACAGTCTTTGGTAAAATACAGATCTTCTTCGCTGCGCTGGCGGAATATTTCCAAAAGATCCAAATACGCGATCCCTTCTTGCCGGCTCAGTTCGGCTAATCTTTGATTCAAATAGGTATTGGGACGTAAAACAAAATAACAGCAATTTGAATTGTAACGCTCCCATTTCAACTGGCCGACCGGAGGAATATAAAAAAGGTAAAATTTGGCGCCGTTAACTTTAGTCAAGTCGCGTATAGCCAAAATATATTTACGGGTCTGCTCCCACGTCCTGGTCCGGAAAGGCTCATCCCGAAAAAGGGGATGATCGTCTTGAATAATAAAGAACTGGTTAAAATCATAAAATTCCGGACGCGCGCTCATCCGCTGATGAAACTTAGAACGTTTAAATAAATTCTTTTGGGCCCGGGCAATAGACTGCGCCAGCATACTCTTGGCGGCTATTGCTTTTTTTATCCGGTAGATAACCTGCGGCCAAAACTCCTGAACCGATGACAGCGCCGAAGCTTTTTTCTTATCCGGGACAAAAAAACGGCTTATTTTAACCGGCATCCCCCGATTATCCAGCAGGCTCATGGCCCGAGCTTTATTATCCTCGAAGACATCATTGGCGAACAACTGTAAGATGACGACATCCGGCTTAAGCCGTAAAAGTTCTCGCTTTAAAAAAAAGAATTCACTAATCGGCGAAAATCCGGACATCCCGGCATTAAGCACTTCGCATGCCGGCTCATCCTGAGCGGGCTTTACCGCGTCATCCTGAGCGCAGCGAAGGATCTTAGATGCCTCCAAGATTCTTCGGCCTGCGACCTCAGAATGACGAGAACGAGCGACCTCAGAATGATAAGCGCTATTTAATTTATCTTGCAAAAGCTCACAATAATTCCGCCCCTCCTCTACCTGCAAGGCCTCAGTAAAGGAATCGCCGAGAACGATGATACGCGCTGTATTCTCAGATTTCCGAAGGGTAACTTGCTTGCCCACTAGGCCAAAAGAATTGGTCTTGCGCCGGATATGAAACTCATTACTATAGCTCTCCTCATACAAAAACCGGGAATTCGGGGCATGAATAACCCCTAAATATTCGTCCGGCAGCCAGATATTCCCGCCCTTGCCGGAAACAACCTTATAAATCCGGATGGATAACTCGCCCAGGAAAACCATTGCCAAAAAGATAATGCCGATATAAACGCCGGTAAAAAAGATCTTCTTAGAAAACGGCCGGGGCTTCATGCTCGGGCTGCGGCTAGTAGGCGTTGAGTGTAGGGGTGCCGGGCAACTGCAAAAATCTGATCCGCAGATCCACGTTCGACGATCTTACCTTCGCGCATGACCAGGACGGAATCGGCGATATGTTTAATGACCGCCAGATTGTGGCTGATAAAAATATAGGTCAGCCCCATGGTCAGCTTAAGCTGAAGCAATAGCTCCAGTAAAGTAGCCTGCACGGTTAAATCCAGCGACGACAACGGCTCATCCAAAACCAGCACCTTAGGCCCGCAGGCTAAGGCCCGGGCCAGGCATATGCGCTGACGCTGGCCGCCGGAAAACTGACCGGGATAACGGCTAAGCGCGGTTTCATCCAGCCCGACCAGCTGTAGCAATTCCCGGCATCTCTGCTCGGCCTCATCTTTAACCGCAATTTTATGTATGATTAAAGGCTCGCTGAGGATCTGGCCAATCCGCATCTTAGGATTGAGGCTGGCATAAGGATTTTGAAAGACAATCTGGACATCTTTACGGAAATTCGTAACGTAAGCCGGATCAAATATTACCGCTCCCTGAGTAGGCATAATTAGATTAAGCAACATTTTAGCCAGAGTGGTCTTACCCGATCCGGACTCTCCGACAATACCCAAAGTCGCCTCTTTTTCCACCTCAAAGCTAACCGAGTCCACTGCCGCTATAGCTGCGCAAGCCGGCCGGAACCAGCCCCGCTCGATGGGATAAATCTTGGACAGGTTATCTACGCGGATCAACATCAGAGTTTCCCGATTCTATCGTACGCCGCTAAAAGTTCTCGAGTATGGGCATGCTGCGGTACGCCGAATATTTGGTCAGCGGAACCTTCTTCAACTATCCTTCCTTGATACATAATATACATCCGCTGGGCAATCCTTTTGGCAATGGATAAATTATGCGTAATAAACAATAATGAAAATCCCAATTCGGCTTTTAACTCTCCGAGCAAAGCGAGAATTTCAGCTTCGATAGTAACATCTAAAGCCGTAGTCGGCTCATCGGCAATCAGCAAAGCGGGGCGCGAAGCCAGGGCCATGGCCATAAAAACGCGCTGGTTCATCCCCCCGGAGAGTTGAAAGGGATATTTTGCGTAAACTACCTGGGGATCGCTTATTTTTACCCGGCGCAGCAACTCAATGACGGCAGCCCTAGCCGGTACCCGGCTTAAACCTTGATGATAAGTTACGCTTTCGCCGATCTGCGCGCCTACGGTCAGCACCGGATTAAGATAACTGCCCGGCTCCTGAAATACATAGGATATATCTTTACCGCGAATTGCGCGCAGGCGCGCTGCGGAAAGATTACGTAAATCCTCCCCTTTAAAAAAAATATCTCCGGAAATAATTCGGGCGGGGCTCGGTAAAAGATCAGTTACCGCTAAAGCGGTAATAGTCTTGCCTGAGCCTGACTCACCGGCGATAACTACAGTTTCATTGATACCGACAGTAAAGGACACATTCTTAACCGCGTGTAAAATGCTGCCCTTTATATCGATATCGACAGCAAGATTGGATATGGCCAACAAATGCTTCATCTCTTAACTCACCCTCTAAAATCCACAGTCACGGTTAAAACGCATATTCGCATATCAGTTGGTACTATATCAACATCTCAAATAATCAGAGAAAATTACCTCGCACAAGTAATAAATACCTATCCCCACCTGATACTCTGATACCCTGACACCCTGATACTCTGATACTCTGATACTCTGATATACTTATTTACGCGATCACTAAGATGCAACATTACTCATACCCCATTTCCTTCTTCAACCCTTCAGCAATTAAATTAAAACCGATAATAACTACCAAAATAGCCAGGCCCGGGAAAACAGTTATCCACCATGCCACACCTAAAGTGGATTTGGATTCGATTAGAATATTTCCCCAACTAGGCGTAGGCGGCTGGACACCCAACCCCAAGAAACTTAAACCAGACTCCAAGAGTATGGCCCCGGCAATACCCAATGTCGCGCTCACCAACACCGGCCCGATGGCATTCGGCAGCAAGTGCCTGATGATAATCCGCGCGTGCGAGGCGCCGATAGCGTGCGCCGCCTGAATAAATTCTTGGTTTCTTAAGGACAATATCTCGCCACGGACTAAACGGGCTGTGCCCATCCAACTGGTTAAGCCGATAATTACCATAATAGCCGTAATCGACGGCTCAAGAATGGCTGCTACCGCCAGAATCAAAAAGAAAGTCGGAAAGCATAACATAATATCGGCAAAGCGCATCAGCAGCGTGTCCGGCCAGCCGGAATAAAACCCCGCGACTGCTCCGATAGCTACTCCGATTAAGGTGGCGATACCCACGGCAATTAAGCCAATGGCTAAAGAAATCCGTGCGCCATAAATAATCCGGCACATTAAATCCCGGCCCAGACTATCGGTACCTAACCAGTGGCTTGCCGATGGAGGCACGAGCAAGCCGGCCTGATCAATAGCCGAAGGATCATAGCGAGTCAGCCAAGGCGCCAGGACAGCTATAAGCGTAAATAAACTAATGATTAGCAGCCCGGAAAATAGTTGCTTGTTAGCAATAATCATGCCTTTTTGTATTTAATCCGCGGGTCAACCGCGGCATAAGAGATATCTGCCAATAAATTTCCGATCATAGTTAATACCGCCCCTAAAACAACTTCCGCCATAATCAAAGGGTAATCCCGGCTCATCACGGCTTCATAAAAAAGCCTGCCGACTCCGGGCAGCGCAAATATCGATTCAAAGATCACGCTCCCTCCCAGCATCGCCGGTAAAGATAAACCCACGATCGTAACAATAGGCAATAAAGCATTGCGCAGCGCATGCCCGTAAATCAACTGTCGCTGGCTCAACCCCTTAGCTTTAGCCGCCAGCATATACGGCTGTTTTAAAACATCCAGCAGGCTTGAACGCATATAGCGCGATACACCGGCCAAGCCGCCGATGCTGGAAACAAAAACCGGCAAGACTAGATGCCGGCAAATATCCAGAAATTTCCACCAGGGACTAAAATACTCATAATCCAAAGAGACTATCCCGGAGATAGGCAGCCAGCCTAATTGAATGGAAACCAACTGCATCAATAACAGGGCCAGCCAAAATGTCGGCACCGCAAAAGCAAAAAAAACCATAAAGGTTGCGGCCGAGTCAAAAAGTCTCCCCGGTTTTAAAGCGCTTTTAATCCCGATGACCGCTCCACCCACAAGAATCAGAATTAAGGATGACACATTGATAGTCAGCGTAACGCCCAGCCGGTCGATGATCTTTTCCAACACCGGACGGTTATCGGTAAAAGATCGTCCGAAATCTAAAACAAAAATCCGGCGTATCCATTCAAAATATTGCGTTATCAACGGCTTATCCAGCCCGTAGAGCTTTTCCAAACGCTCTCTCACTTCTAAAGATACCCGGGGATTAAGCGATTGTTCGATTGCCGAAGGCTTGCCGGGGGCGAGATGGATAATAAAGAAGCTAATCAAGGTGATCCCCAAAAGCATGGGGATGGTCCAGAGTAAACGGCGGATAATATAAGTAATCATACGGCAAAATTATATAGAAGTTAAATCCGAAACAATGTTCAAATTGATTAAATTCAAATGACAAAGCGCAAATTCCAAAATAAGCACAAATGACAAATACCAAATGACAAAAATTGGTAATTTAAATTTGGAATTTGTTTTGGTATTTGAATTTTGTCATTTGTCATTATCTTAATTCGGATTTAAGCTTATCTTTCACTGATTCTGTTATACCTCTGCTCTCCTTTTGGCACCCACCAATCAATAAAATTATAACCTATGCCTGCGGGGGCGGGGCTTATGCCGCGAAAACGCCGATGCAGAGCCGACAAGCTCTCCGGCACGTAAAGAAACATATACGGCTGCTCATCATAAATGATCTGCTGGATTTTATTATAGCGTTCCTTGCGGGCGGCTTGATCAAAGGTGCGCCGGGCCTCATCGAGCAAGCGGTCTACCTCGGGATTTCGATAACCGACAAAATTGAACTCCCCAGGCTTAGTCTTGGATGAATGCCAAATATCAAAATTGTCGGGCTCGCGGCCCAAGGACCAACCCAGTAAAACCGCGGCAAAATTACGCTTATCAATAAACTCATTTAAGAAGACACTCCATTCCACAATCTTAATCTTTACCCGTACCCCGATATCTTTTAACCGGCGTTGGACGATCTGGGCTACCTTGGCCCGCTCCTCATTCCCCTGATTAACGATTAAAGTAAATTCGAAAGTTTGCCCTCGCCTATCCAGCCAACCGTCGCTATCGGTATCCTGCCAGCCGGCTTCTTGCAATAAGGCGCGCGCCTGCGGCGGATCAAAGGCCGCGGGATTAACCTGAGGATTATAGGCCCAGCTCTGAGGGACAAACGGCCCGGTTGACTCCTGGCCAAAACCTAACAACACCATATCGATAACTTCGCGTTTATTCACGGCCAAATTTAAGGCCTTGCGCGCCCGGATATCGGAAAATAAAGGATTACTCAAATTGTAACCAATATAAGTATAACTGAAAGCCGGCAGCCGGAATTTACGGTACCACTTGAGAAAGAAAGCCGAGTCGGTCTGACGAGTGTATTGCAAAGGCGTCAACCC
Organism: Candidatus Omnitrophota bacterium; assembly: GCA_041308885.1. Lineage (GTDB taxonomy): Bacteria > Omnitrophota > Gorgyraeia > Gygaellales > Profunditerraquicolaceae > JBFZAQ01. The sequence goes on from JBFZAQ010000153.1 coordinate 7,362, forward strand.
CGCAGAATCCAGCCCTTGCGTGAGTAACTCCAGAAAAATTGTCGATTCATCA